>JANYCO010000055.1 GCA_025360235.1 Cytophagales bacterium | reverse complement strand
TTTACTGGTGGTGACAACGATACTTACCCTCTTTGGTATGCACAGGAAGTAGAAGGAATTCGTACCGATGTAAGAGTCTGTAACCTTAGTCTTTTGAACACGGACTGGTACATTAATCAGATGAAGCGTAAATCTTATCTTTCTGCTCCACTTCCTATCACTTTGAAAGAAGAAAATTACATGTCAGGTACCAATGACATGATATATTTTGTAGATGAACCAAAATTAGCTAAAGGAATAAGTCTTCAGAAATATATTAAACTGGTAAATGAAAAAAGCAGAGCTGTTACTCAGGTTAGCGGAGGCGGAGAAACCTATTGCGTTTACCCATCTAAAACATTTATTCTTCCTGTTGACAAAGAAAAAATTATAAAGTCCGGAATTATTGACACTTCAATGTCTCAATATGTGGTAGATAAACTATCATGGAATATTGGAGCAAACAGTCTTGATAAAAAATCACTAATCATTTTAGATATGATTGCCAATAACAATTGGGAACGTCCTATCTATTTCTCAACAACACTTTCAGGTGAAGACTACTTGAACCTGCGTGAGTACATGCAATTAGAAGGTCTGGCTTACCGATTACTTCCAGCCAAAATAGAAGGGGCAAAATACGGTTGGATCAACTCTGATATTATGTACCAAAACATGATGAAGAAATTCGCTTTCCGCAATCTGGATGACTCAACTGTTTTTTATGATGAAAATTATTTGAGATTCCCTGCCAATTGCAGAAATCAATACCATGCTCTTGCAGGTCAATTGATAGCTGAAGGTAAAATAGATAAAGCCAGAGAAGTCTTAAATTACAGTTTAAAAATGATTCCGGACAAATCGATCCCTTATGACTACTATATGCCAGATTATATTTCCTTATTATACAAAGTAGGGGAAGATAAAAAAGCAGAAGACATAACTAATAAGATGTCCACCAGAGCGCTTGAAATGTTGGCTTATATGAGCAAAAATAAAATGTCTGCCAACTCAAGGGACTATCAGCTATCGTTAGCTTATCTGGATCAGATTGTAAACTCTCTGAAGGCTGCTGGTAAAACAGAAGAGGCAAGTAAGTATTATGAAAAACTCCTTTTCTATTATAACAAAAGACAATAATCAGAATGTATTCATAAAAAAGACCGCAACTGTTTGCGGTCTTTTTGTTTTATAAATGGTGGTTCTTTTGAAAATACAGAATAATATAATAGTGATTGGAGTTAGCATTTTAATTTAATGGAAAATAACAGCGAATTTGTTTTTGGAATAAGACCAGTGATAGAAGCAATTAGATCAGGTAAAGAGATTGAGCGCATCTTGATCCAAAAAGAGGTGGGAGGAAATGTAGTGACAGAATTATTGCAGCTTGCATATAAACACAACATTCCAGTAGTAAAAGTTCCCATTGATAAACTAAATCGTATAACCCGAAAAGTGCACCAGGGGGTTATCTGTTTTATGTCTTCGGTTATATATGCATCTTTAGATAATATCATTTCCGAAGTATACAGAAAAGGCGAAAACCCATTTATCCTTGTTTTAGATAGAGTAACAGACGTAAGAAATTTTGGTGCCATAGCCCGTTCAGCGGAATGTATGGGTGTACAGGCTATCGTTATCCCAAGCAGAGGGAGCGCGCAAATTAATAGTGATGCTGTGAAAACTTCTGCAGGAGCATTAAATTACATTCCAGTTTGCCGTGAGGATAATTTAAAAACTACCTTAAAATTTTTAAAGGAAAACGGACTAAAAATTATCGCTTGCTCGGAAAAAGGAGGGAAAAATGTTGACTCTACTGATTGTAAAGGACCTCTGGCTTTAATAATGGGTTCCGAAGAAGATGGAATCTCCTCAGAGTATTTAAAATTGTCTGACGAAATGTTGAAGATTCCCATCACCGGAAAAATTCAATCATTGAATGTATCCGTAGCCGCAGGAATTATGATGTATGAGGTGGTAAGACAAAGAAGTCTGAACTAGGGCGTTTCGGATTATGACAATTACTCAAAATAAAATCCAATAGTAATCACCGCATTTACAAATGAATTTTTAGACACTGCAGTAGGACCTGTATTTGTTGGGTAAGGAATTTTTTTAGGGTCTAATGCGTAAGGTTGATAACTGGATTGATACCTAGTATTTACTAGACCAAGATCAAAATAGACATCATCCAATTTCACTCCTATTCCGGCGCTTATTTGTTCAACATTTCTATTCACCCCATCACTGTATTTATATGGGTTTGGCAAATACGCAAGACCTCCCCTAAATCGGATTATATCCATTCTAAGTTCTCCGCCAAGTCTTAGATTTAAGACGTTTGTATAACTGTTATTAATGATATTGTTATAAGGTCTTAAAAAGGCATTATCTGCACTGTTGTTGCTGGATAATTGAGATAACTGATAAGGGACATATTCAAGATCGCCACTTATAAATCCTGCTTTACCAGCAAACAAGGACATCCCCGCAGCAATTTTTACCGGACTGGAATAATTAAATTTAAAATAGCCCGTAGTAGTAGTTGCTGTGGTTGTTAAAGAAGGTGTCCCTATAACATTTGTAGAAGGGAAAGATACGTTGATGTCAGAACTATACTGCTGATTAATCCAATTAATGGTAGGACTTGTAATAGTAGTTCCTATTTTTAAAATGTCCGATACTTTATAGATATACCCTAATTTTACATTTAAGCCAGTTCCGGTAATTTTATTTACGTCATGAAATGTAAAAGAACTAAAAGCATTTACAGAAGAGTCTATCGTCTCTGTATAACTAAGATCTTCCTCATACTTTAAAGAAGTAATCCCAACACCGCCACCAATATATAGTTTGTCTTTATAATTGGCTCCATAAGCAGCATTCCATTGATATTGCCGACCTTTAGTTGTATAAGTAGCTTCTTTCACAATTGTCTCGTTAGAAAGATAGTCAGTATAAATATTTCCACCGCTCCCCTTAGGCGTTGGATCAATAAGATAAGCCCAATAAGCCAATCCTGCCAAAGAAGTTATTCCAGTGCCACTGGTATTGGTAGGATCCTGACTTGACAAGTCACTTTCGTATGTGCCATTTGCTAATTGAGCAAAATGATCAGCCATGCTATTATACTGGTTATTATTAGAGTATTTATCTACTCCGTAGAAACTGATTCTATTTTGAAAATTATTTGTTCTATTCATTGTAAAACTGAATGTGCCTCCCCGCCAATCGGCCTCGTCAAGATCGTCTTTCTTGTTGCATAGAGCAATCCCCAGATTTGAAAGACTAAAAGAACTTTTATGGTCACGCTGAGAATCTCCCAAAAAAGTAGTGGTCGATCCGGAAGCTCCGTAATTCGGACTAAATGAAAACTCTGATTTTCGGTACATGCCAAGACCTGCAGGATTCATACCTGCAGAACCAAGATCACCACCTAGAGAAGTACCTGCACCGCCTATAGCAAGATATCTGGCTGTACCACCGTAAAATGTTTGTCTGCCGAAGAGTGCTGCGTAATTATCATATTGTGCCGATGTTATGTTGATTCCAAAAAACGTCATCATAACCATGCTAAAAAATATTCTTTTCATCTGTCTTTTTTAATAATTTATAAAATTCTTAACCCGTTATAACAAAATTCTTAGCGTCCGCGAAAATATTTCCGCGGACCATTTTACTGTATATAAATTTTCAGGATTATCTTACTCTTGGACGTCCGCCACCGCCGCCACTGTTTCCGCCTCCTCCACTATGGTTACCGCCGCCACCGCTGTTTCCGCCGCCGCCATAATTGCCACCACCGCCGCCATTACTTCTGCCGCCCCCTCCATAATTTCCTCCACCGTTGTCAGTACTTCTTCCGCCGCCGCCATTTCCCCATGTACTGCCCCCGCCGTTATTGGAATGATTAGAATAAGTAGGATTCGTATCTCTTGTTCCAGGATGTGTGTTGGAATTATTATTGTTGTTGCCACTTGTGGTATTATTGTTATTTTGTGGTCTTGAACCATTATTATTACCGTTATTGTTGGTATTTACATTTCCTGAGTTATTGTTTGAAGAAGAACTGTTATCCCTGTGCTGTCTTGGATCAGAATAGGTATTGTTTTGTCCGTTACCATTATTAGTGTTATGATTTTGATTGCCATTCCCATTAGAACTCATAGTCCCTGATGTATTCGCTCCACTGGTACGTGGTCCATAATGCATGTTTGATTTTGGATTGTTAGAACTGTTGGTGTAATTCCCTCCATAATTATTATTGTAACCATAGTTATTATTATTGTAGCCGTAGTAAGGACTTGAGTAGCCATTATACCCATAGTTATTGTAGCCATAATAAGGACTACAATAACTATTGTATGTCCAACCATAAAAAGGACTGTAACCCCATCCCCAACTACTTGAGTAAGGATTATAACCGGAGTTATATCCATAATAATTATTCCAGCCCCATCCAGTAGAATAGCCAAAAGATACATTTACACCAGAGCCGTAACCATATCCTGAATTGTAGCTGTTGCCATAATAGTAGGGGCTGTTCCATGAGCTACGGTTATATCCAAAGCCATTGTTATAATTGTTATTGTTATTGTTATTATAATTATCGTAGTAGTTGTTATACGTATTGCCTCCGTTGGAATTGGAGTTACTACCACTTTGATTGGAATTGCTTGAGTAATTATAGCTGTCAGTATTAGAATTGTTGCTATTGTTTTGATTTTGTTGTGCTTCTTTTTTCAAACGGTCAATTTCTGCTTGTTGCTCTGCAATAATTGCTTTCTGTTTATCCTTAGAGGAAAAATACATTGGATCCGTTTCAGGAGATTTTGATATATTAGTTTTTGCACAGCCGAATAAAACTACTGTCAGACAAGCAAGGATCGAAATAATAGCTAAGTTTTTCATAATCTATTTATTTATATAATCTGTTCGTTTATCTTTGCGACTTCTTTGTAGAATAAAGGTACAAAAGATATACCAAATTTACCTTAAAATACGAGAATTAAAGGCAATTGGATGTGTTTTGCCAATCGTCTTCAGGAAGTATCCAGAATGTAGCCTAAATAACAGAAAAAACGAAATAATAGTATGAGCAAAAGTCTTCCAAAAAGAAGTGAGAATTATTCTGAATGGTATAATGAATTAGTGAAGAGAGCCGATTTGGCAGAGAATTCAGGGGTTAAAGGTTGTATGGTTATAAAACCATACGGCTATGCAATATGGGAGAAAATGCAAGCTGTTTTGGACAAAAAGTTCAAAGAAACAGGTCACAGCAATGCTTATTTTCCATTATTTGTTCCTAAAAGTTTGTTTGAAGCGGAAGAAAAAAATGCAGAAGGTTTTGCTAAAGAGTGTGCTATTGTTACTCATTACAGACTGAAAAACGATCCTGACAAAAAGGGTAAACTAATTGTAGATCCTGACGCGAAGCTAGAGGAAGAGCTTATAGTCAGACCAACCAGTGAAGCCATAATCTGGAATACTTACAGAGGCTGGGTGCAATCGCACCGTGATTTGCCTTTACTCATCAATCAATGGGCGAATGTGGTACGTTGGGAAATGAAAACTCGTTTATTTTTGCGCACCGCTGAGTTCTTATGGCAGGAAGGTCATACCGCTCATGCTACTGAGGTGGAAGCGGTAGAAGAGGTAAAAAAAATGTTAGAAGTGTATGCCAATTTTGCAGAAAGCTATATGGCCCTACCTGTAATAAGAGGTGTAAAATCAGCTAATGAACGATTTGCAGGAGCTGTAGATACCTATTGTATTGAAGCACTAATGCAGGATGGAAAAGCCTTGCAGGCAGGTACATCGCATTTCTTAGGACAAAATTTTGCAAAAGCATTTGATGTAAAATATTCTGACAAGAATAATAAATTAGAATATGTTTGGGGAACCTCATGGGGTGTAAGTACTCGTCTTATGGGAGCGCTCATCATGGCTCACTCTGACGATGAAGGATTGGTCTTACCTCCAATGCTTGCTCCGATACAAGTTGTAATTGTTCCAATATTTAAGGGAGAAGAACAGCTGGATGCAATTGCTGTGATAGCAACTAAAATAAAGCAAGATTTAGAAGCAAAAGGCATTTCAGTAAAGTTTGATCACAGTGATAAATATTCTCCTGGTTTTAAATTTGCAGAGTATGAACTAAAAGGTGTGCCTTTGCGTATTGCTATTGGTCCCCGTGATCTTGAAAAAGGAACTGTTGAGCTTGCAAGACGAGATACTAAAACAAAAGAAACAGTAAGTACTGAAAATATTGACACTAAAATAGAAGCGCTTTTAAAGGAAATTCAAGATTCGATCTTTAAGAAAGCCGAAGATTTTAAAACTCAAAATACAACAACAGTTGATTCCTATTCTGAATTCAAAAAAGTATTGGAAGAAAAAGCTGGATTTGTTTTGGCCCATTGGGATGGGACAAGTGAGACAGAAGAAAAAATAAAGGAAGAAACGAAAGCGACAATACGTTGCATCCCATTGGATTTTAAAGAAGAACAAGGAGTTTGCGTATACAGTGGGAAACCTTCTAAGGGGAGAGTTGTGTTTGCAATAGCTTACTAAAAAATAAAATGCTGACAAAAGAATCTATCCTAAAAGAGTTGTTCCGTGATTTACCTGATTCATCAAAAGTGTGGATCTATCAGGCAAATCGTGAGATGACCGAAAAAGAAGTGGTACTTATAAATCAAAAAGGGAACGATTTTGTACTTTCCTGGGAAAGTCATGGAAGTAAATTAAAAGCAAATTTTACAGTTCTGTATAACCTGTTTTTAGTATTTGCTGTTGACGAAAATCAACATGAAGCAAGTGGCTGTTCGATTGATAAATCGGTCCATTTTGTAAAAGAGGCTCAGGGTTTAACGGGAATTAACTTTTTCGACAGAACAATTGTAGCTTATTTTAGTCCTGAGAATTCGATTAACCTAGTTCCTCTATCAGGAATTTCGCTCAAAGTAAAAAATAATGAAATAAATATCAATACATTGATATTCAATAATTTAATAGACAATTTAAGTAAAATTCGATCAGAATGGATCATTTCGGCAGGCAATTCCTGGCTCTCCCGGTTTTTGTAAAATCTTCTTTTCTGTACTATTCATTCTTTGTTTTTTTAAAATTTTAGCGCTAAAACCTGTTTTTTTTACAAAAATTCTTAAATTGCGTCCTTAATTTCTTAAGACTTAAACAATACTGTAATCTTACTCAAGCTTAATTTTTGGCAAAATGAATAAATTAATTTACGGAAGTGTACTTGCATTGGCATTTATTGCGTTTAGCTGTACGCCAAAAGCTACAAAATACCTAAACAAAGGTAAACAGGATTTTGAAGAAGCCGAATATCAATTCGCCATCGAAAATTTTCAGACTGCTCTGAAGAAAGGCGCTTCGGCTAACGACTGTAATTATTATATAGCTGAGTCTTACAGAAGATCTAACAGGATGCATGAGTCCGAACAGTATTATAAAAAAGCTGTTGAAGGCGGTACTACTGAGGAGGATGCCTATTTTTACCACGCGATGGCTATGAAAGCCAATGGCAACTATGAAGGGGCTACCAGCCAATTCAAAAATTACATCGGTATGGGTACCAACTTTGACCTTATCAATAAGGCTAAGATTGAATTGGCTAACCTAAAAGTTATAGGAGATATAATTGCTAAAAAATCTTACTACAAAGTTTACAATATTGAAAAATTAAATACGGAGGAAGTTGAATATTCTCCCTATTACTATAATGATAAACTTTATTTCACTTCCTCCAGAGGTGCTGATAAAATGCACGCTGCTACCAATACTGGGTTTACAGATTTATATGAATTTATTTTTGATGGCACAGACAAATTTTCTGGTCAAGCGAGAAGACTTCCTGATGAAGTGAATTCTCCTGATGCTCACGATGCTTCATGTATCTTCACCGACAAAGGCAAAACAATGATTTTTTCCCGTGGAAACAACGGTAGTAAAAAAGGGTTGAAAGATGTACAAATCTATATGTCCAAAATTGGAGAAGATGGCAAATGGACTGAAGCTGTATCAATAGAATCTATCAATGATCCTAATGCATGGAACTCTTGTCCTGCTCTTTCCAGAGATGAAAAAACTCTTTACTTCTCTTCCAACAGGGAAAATGGCTATGGAGGCCTTGATATTTATAAATCTGTAAAAGATGCTAATGGAAACTGGGGAACTCCGGTGAATGTGGGTGCCCCAATCAATACAAAAGGAAGTGAGTTTTTCCCTTATATTGCTCCGGATGGAACTTTCTATTTCTCCTCCAACGGACATCCATCATTAGGCGAAATGGATCTGTTTAAACTTAGTACTGTAGATGGAAAAACTATTGTGGAAAATCTAGGTACTCCGGCAAATACCAGTTATGATGACTTTGCTATCTTCTATAAAGATTCTACTGTTGGTTTCTTTACTTCCAACAGACCTGGTGGAAAAGGTGACGATGATATTTATGAGTTTCTTGATGAATCTAAAATTAAATTTGCACACTATATTCTTGACTTGACTTCATTATACAAAACAGATTCAGCCGAAACACTTCTTACACAAACAACTGTTAAAATCGTAAATGATAAAGGAGACACCATTGCTACTGTTTCAACAGATGATCTTGCTAAATACAGAAAAGAGATGGAGTTGGGTACTTATAAATTAGTTGCCTCTAAAGGTGGGTATCTTACCGACATGAAAGAAGTAACACTGGCTAAGGTGCCGAATAGCGAATTAAAAGCAGGTGACAACGATATCCTTACTTCTGTAAAAGTTGTACTAAAAAAACTGGAATTAACTCCTGAAGATAAATTCGTTGAGATTCAAAACATTTATTATGATTATGATAAAGCCGACATTCGCCCGGATGCTGCTCTTGAATTGAATAAACTGGTAGAGGTTTTGAAATTGAATAGTGAAATTAAAATCGAACTTGGTTCTCATACCGACTCCAGAGGTTCTGACAAATATAATCAGGCTCTTGCTCAAAGAAGGGCTCAGTCTGCGGTAAACTATATTATTTCAAAAGGAATTGCAAAAGACAGACTTGTTGCAAAAGGATATGGTGAGTCAAAACCAAAAATCAAAGATGCGGAATCTGAAGCTGATCATCAGACCAATCGTAGAACTACCTTCAGAGTTACTAGCATAGGTAACAATGTTAAGATCATTAATAAAGACGAGGAAAAATAGAATAGGATTCTTAGGATTTTTTTAAATTATAAGATTAAAAAGGGGATGAAAATTATTTTCATCCCCTTTTCTATTCAATCATATAACTCTAATCGTCTTTATTGTACGATGTGTCTCCGGAATTATCCTGCCATAAAAAAAACTGGTTAGTAATAAAATTACTAACCAGTTTTGCTTTAATCCATCCTCTATCGGTTCCCTTATAATACTTCGGCTTTCGCGGCTTTCGTTTTAGTTACTTTCGGAGTTTCCTCTACTACTGGCTCCTTTATGACTTCCTTTGTGTCTTTGCTCTCCGCAGCTTCTTTGTTGCCCATTATTTTAGCTCTTATTTTAGCTTCGATTTCGTTGGCCATTTCTTCGTTGTCGGTTAAGATATCTTTCACAGAATCTCTTCCTTGCCCAAGTTTAGTACCTTGATAAGCAAACCATGATCCTGATTTCTGGATAATTTCCATCTCCACTCCAAGATCAATAATCTCTCCTATTTTAGAGATCCCTTGTCCGTAGTTGATATCAAACTCTACCATTTTAAATGGAGGAGCTACTTTATTTTTAACCACTTTAACTCGTGTACGATTGCCAATGATATTATCAGCGCCTTCTTTTATCTGACCAATTCTACGAATATCTAATCGAACAGACGCATAAAATTTAAGTGCATTACCTCCTGTGGTGGTTTCAGGGTTACCAAACATCACTCCTATTTTCTCTCTTAGTTGATTGATGAAAATACAACAACAATTTGATTTGCTGATTGCTCCGGTAAGCTTTCTAAGTGCTTGAGACATTAATCTTGCCTGTAAGCCCATTTTACTTTCTCCCATCTCTCCTTCGATCTCGGCCTTTGGAACCAAGGCGGCAACAGAGTCTATTACGATAATATCAATAGCCCCTGAACGAATCAAATGTTCTGCAATCTCAAGTGCTTGTTCGCCATTGTCAGGTTGAGAAATAAGAAGGTTCTCTGTATCTATTCCCAGTTTCTCTGCATACGTTTTATCAAAAGCGTGCTCAGCGTCTATAAAAGCCGCTAAACCACCTGCCTTCTGCGCTTCCGCGATGCAGTGAAGCGTCAGTGTCGTTTTACCGGAAGATTCCGGACCATAAATTTCTACTATCCTTCCCCTTGGCAGTCCGCCAATACCTAATGCCATATCAAGACCAAGCGATCCGGTGGATATTGCTGGAATATCTTCCACTTTTTCGTCGCTTAGTTTCATAACGGTACCTTTACCGTAGGTTTTATCTAACTTATCTAAGGTAAGTTGAAGTGCTTTTAGTTTTTCGAGTTTGCTCATAATGATAAATATAAAAGTGATAGTAGAATGTTGTAATAAAACAAAGGTATAAAATACTAAAATAATTAGCAAGTTTTTTACTAAAATTTTTAGTCATTGTTTTTGAATTACAAATTAACTAACTCTAAGTTAGCATAATATGTTCATAAAAGAAGGGAAAGTTATTCACAGATTTGAAGTCCGGACGTAGCAATACCGATTCGTTTATAGGTCAGGTGTTTAAAGTTTAAAGTCTAACTATCTTGCATCTGACCACTGGCATCTTGTATCTTGTATGGCGCAACTATGAAAAGAAAAATCCTTTACTCCTTCTTGTTACTACTCCTGATTCTTTCTGTCTGGAATTACAAACTCCTTTCTTATGGGATCTCTCAGGGGTATGGCCAACTTAGTATTGTATGGAACACCAGACCAGTTGAGGAGGTATTGAAAGATGAAACCATTGCCGATTCGATAAAACAAAAGATGGAGCTCATAGAAGAGATTAAAAAATTTGCTTTCGATTCGTTAGGGATAAAAAGAAATGAGAATTACACCTCCTTTTATGACCAAAAGGGGAAACCCATTTTATGGGTAGTTACTGCCTGTCCTCCCTATGAGATGAAGGCACATGAATGGCAATTTCCTATCCTTGGCAGTTTCTCCTATAAAGGATATTTTGTTTATGAAAAAGCGTTAGAGGAAGAAAAGAAATTGATAGCCTTAGGTTTTGATACTGATGTTGGGGAAGTGTCGGCATGGTCAACTCTTGGATGGTTGGAAGACCCAATTCTGAGTAGTATGCTGCGACGAAAGCCTGGAAGCCTTGCCAATCTTATTATCCATGAGCTCACTCATGGAACCCTATACGTAAAAAACAATGTAGACTTCAATGAAAATCTTGCGAGTTTTGTAGGAGATTTTGGGGCACGAAAGTTTTTACGGCAAAAATACGGGGAGGATTCAAAAGAATTTATTGAATACGAAAAAGGACTTCGTTTCAATAAAGAATATTCTGAGCGAACACTTGGCTGGTCAAAAAAACTTGACAGCTTATATAAAACCTTCGACACCAAAACAGCACTTGACTCAAAACAAAAATTAAAAGCAGTATTGATTGAGCAAGCGAAAACAGACCTTATTTTTTATCTTAAGGAAAATAAATTTTACACACCAGGATATGATAAGATCTTTAAAAAACTAAACAATGCTTACTTCATTGATTACATTACCTATCGCTCACAACAAAATAGTTTTGAAGAAGAATTTAGGACAAAATTCAATTCCAATTTTCCTTCCTATATGAAGTATCTGAAAGAGCACTTCCCGTCTATGTAATTGTTAATGACAAATTGTTAATGGTAAATGATTAAATTAAAATTATCTTTGCTCTATTAATCATTAACAATTAATATTAGTGATCAACATTTATACTGACGGCTCTTCAAGAGGAAATCCAGGACCAGGGGGATATGGCGTTGTGCTTACTTTTAAACAACATCGTAAAGAGCTTAGTGAAGGGTTTCGTAGAACTACAAACAACCGAATGGAATTGCTGGCAGCAATTGTGGGACTGGAAACACTCAAAGAGCCTGAGAGTGTTGTGACTATTCACTCCGATTCTAAATATGTGGTAGATTCTGTTGAGAAAGGCTGGATATGGGACTGGGAGAAGAAAAATTTTAAAGATAAAAAAAATGAAGACTTATGGAGACGATTCATTTATATCTATAAAAAACATAAAGTAAAATTTATCTGGTTAAAAGGACATGCTGGCCATCCTGAAAATGAACGATGTGATCAATTGGCAGTGGCCGCAGCAATGAGTAGTGGTCTAAAGGCAGACTTCGGATATGAAAGTGAAGAAAGGGTCTAATCAGCAAGAGTAACGGCATACAGCAAGAAAAGCTCTTACTTAGAAATTTTTATTTACTCCTTAGAATCACTGCAACAGGATCCCTGATGAACTTTTTCAATCCAATCCTCAATAATCGCTTTTTGTGCTACTTCTGATTTACTATCCACACACCAATCACAATTTGAACCATCTTCCTTAAGGCCATTTCCTTCACATATTGGGCATATATATCCACATGTAGTCATGCCCAAAGTTATGCAAATTATCTTATCAATTAAGGTTCAACTTTATTAGTAGTAATACGTACAAATGGTTTAGTGAAACAAATTAATTGTTCTATAAATTAAAAACAGATAAAGAGTCAAGTACCTTATAAATATTAAATTGCACTTTTTTGTTATTGTTGTTTAAAAAAAAGAACTTCTTGTACTATTCCAATTTTGATTTTTTCTTCAAACATTAATACATTATATTTGTTATCAGTAATTTATAATACCAAAAAAAACAATTTAGACTTTACCGTAAACTAAATTTTAAAACTTTAAAACCTTACCACTATGAGATATTTAAGTTTAGACAGTAGTGAATTCCGAGAACTTCTTAACTTCAAAAAAGGTAGTTTTTTAATATACCTACTACTATCCAGTATTTTAATACTCATTTCTTACATCATTTCTGAGAGAATTTTATCAGATGAAATTGGTATTAGTACGCTATATATAGTTTTATTTATAGCAATCTCGTCTTCTGTCATTTTCATATACTCAAACAGGGGTTATTTTCTAGATTTGATTAAAAAAGAAAAAAAAGTTTTTAAAGGTGTGCTTTCAAGTAAAGCCGTAAGAGGCAAAAATGAGAAAGCCTATTATGTCTTTAATATGGATGGCAATAGTTTTATTGTAGATAAAGAAATTTATGAAAATTGTGAAGTAGGTAATATAGTAGAGTTTCATATTTCTCCTTTTACAAAATACTTATTCAAAGTAGAAAAAGTAAGCGAAGCTGCTTAATTCATTTTACAGTTTTACTCAAAACATTTTTAAAGCAGGCTTCAAAACCTGCTTTTTTTATTAATTTAGAATGAATTTCAAAAATATATTCTAATAAATAGCACACATTATTAAATTCTGTATAGCTTTGCGGCATCTTTAGGGGTGTCTGGCATAGATTAGCCGGGACTGAGATTATACCCTCTGAACCTGATCAGTGTAATGGCTGCGAAGGGAAAAGGCTCTAATTTAAAAGAGCAGACAAATTTATTCGTAATTCCCCAAAGGAATTAGACGTCTGCTTGTATTCAGTTGTTCCTATTGATTTATTGCCATAGAACCAGACGAATTGATTTTCGTTTCTCTTGGATTTGTTTCATTTAAATCATTAAGTCAATGTTAAATTACATTTTACTCTTTTCACAATTGCTAAATTTTTCTATTAAAGGTACTGTTACTGATTCAAAAGATAGCATAGCAGTAGAAAATGCAGATGTCATTATCGTTGAACAGAACATCAGAACGGTTACAAATGAGAAAGGATACTTTGAACTCAACAACCTTCCGGCAGGTTCTTATACACTTAAAATTAACGCCGTTGGGTACACTCCTTCTCAGCAAACGGTTGTTGTTTCTGACAAAGATGTACTCATAAATTTTTCTCTGTTGCCTATAGAAAAAGTCAGTGAAGAGATTGTAGTAACGGCCATCCGGGCCAACAGTATGACTCCTGTTACACAGTACAATATGTCGCAGGCGGAAATCAAATCAAAATATTTTGGACATGATATACCAGCCTTAATAAATAATGCGCCGTCTGTAAATACTTATTCTGAAACAGGGAATGGAATTGGTTATTCTTATTATAGATTAAGGGGGATCGACCAAACCAGGATCAACATGACTATAAACGCGATCCCGGTAAATGACCCGGAAACGCAAGGATACTATTTCAATAATTTTGCAGACCTCGCTACTAGTTTGAAAAGCATTCAGATCCAAAGAGGTGTTGGAACTTCTACCAATGGGGCTGCTTCCTTTGGTGGTGCGGTAAATATGGTGAGTACTGATCTTGCACAAAAACCCTCTTTCGGTTTTTCTTCCGGTTACGGTTCTTTTGTTTCCAGAAGATTGGCGGGAGAATTTCATACTGGTTTACTTAAAAATAAAGTCGCCTTCTATGGCAGAATATCCAATGTAGGTACAAACGGATATCGTAACCATTCAGCTGCCAACATCACTAGCTATTTTGTGAGTGGTGCTTATTACGGAAAAAAATCCTTATTAAAAATAAATTCCTTTGGCGGCCAGGCACATTCTACATTGGCTTATGTTGCTACAGACAAATCTATTCTTGACACCAACAGAACCTACAACCCTTTAGGAAGTGAAAACAAAGATCAGTTTCAACAAACCTTTCATCAGGTTCAATACACCTATGAATTCAACAAAAAATTAAATTTTGTAAGCTCTGCTTATTTTGTAAAAGGCGATGGCTTTTTTGATTTGTTCTTTAAAGATTATGGCTATGCTTATCTGAACATGCCTAACATAGATTCTGCTCATACCACTACGAATGTTCTTGCAAGTTACAAACTGAATCAATCGTTTTATGGTGCCATGGCATTCCTGAACTATACTACAAGTAGAATAAAATTAAATATTGGGATTCATGGAAATATGTTTCAATCGAAACACTATATGCAGGTGAAATGGGCGCAAAATCTACCTGCATCTATAGGCACAGATCATGAAGCCTACAGCAACACCGGGTACAAACAAGAGTTGAGTTCGTTTGCAAAGCTACAATATAATCTTTCTGAAAAAGCACTTCTCTTTGGCGATGCACAACTCCGTGCAGTAGCCTTCCAATATAAAGCGGTAGACAAACCAATTTTCAGAGATACTTTTAAGGTAGATAATATGAATTGGCTGTTCTTCAACCCTAAGGTAGGCGCGCGCTATAATGTTTCTTCTAAAAACAGTTTTTACCTTACCGGAGGAAAAACAACCCGTGAGCCTACCCGTATCGATTACATGGGTGATGACCGTGCGAATTTTGACATCAAACAATCTGATGTGAAGCCAGAAACCATTTACAACGTTGAGGTCGGAAATGAAATCCGCTCGAAGAAAGTGAAATTGAATACTAATATTTATTTCATGGAATTCAGGAATGAAATTGCTGCTACCGGTGCGTTGAATTATTTTGGTTATTCTATCCGAAAAAATGTTCCTCAGAGTTTCAGAAGAGGGATCGAACTGGACTGGATGTGGCAGGTCAATAAAGTATTTGCAGTAATGAATACTTCAGGCTTTAGTTACAACCGTATCAAAACCTACACTCAAAATTTCGAAATTTTTGACAGTACCGGAGCCGATACCTATACAACAAAAGCTACTACCATAAAAAATGCTATCCCTGTTCTTACTCCTACCATTACGCTCAACCAGGGAATTCGTCTTACTCCTGTTTCCTGGTTGTCTTTGGATGTAATAGGAAAATATGTAAGCAGAATGTATCTGGACAATACCAACAACAAAACGCTTTCTACTCCTTCCTTCTTCTTTGCCGATTTAAGATTAGCGATCAAACTTAACTCATTCATAAAAACAGGCGATCACACCTTAAGTTTTCAACTCAACAATTTTACAAATACGAAATATTATAACTCTGGAACACCAAACAATTACTTCAATCAAAGCGGAAGTGGGGTGCTCACAAGAGTAGCCTACTCTTCTTATTACCCTGCAGCAACCAGGAATTTCTTTGTAACATTGAATATGAAATTTTAAATTATCAACTTTTCTATTTATATTATAGGATGAAAATAAAAATCGCTCTGGACTGGACACCAAATGCTAACCATGCAGGCCTTTATTTGGCTTTATTAAACGGTTGGTATAAGGAAGCAGGATTAGAGATAGAATTAATTTCGGCAGAAAACAACCAGGAAGAAATTGCACCTATTGAGAAACTTTTCCGGAAACAGGTTTCACTTGCTATTGCACCTTGCGAAATGGTTGTTAAATCTCATCAGAACGGTTACAAAGAATTAATGGCAATAGCCGCAATACTACAGGGCACTCCAACCACCTTTGCCACTGTAAAAAACAAAGGGATCGATTCCTTTGAAAAATTAAACGGCAAAACATATGCGGCCTTAGAAATCCCTTTCGAAAAGCCCGTTATCAGTCAACTCACAGGGGGCAACTATAACTCTGTTACTCCTCAGATACTCGACATATACAAATTACTCTTTGATGGCTCCATTGACTTTGTCTGGCTTTTTAAAAACATAGAAGTGGTGGAAGCCAGACTCAAAGGAATTGAATTAAATTTTTTCAGTCCCGAAGATGCCGGAATTCCTTACGGACCTTGCAGCCTAATCATTGCGAACCGTGAATTTGTAACGGACTATTCTTTTGTATTACAGAATTTTTTTGATGTCACCACAAAAGCATATAAAGAAGTGGTGGCTAATCCTGAAAAAGCAGCGCAAACGCTTCATGAAAAAGGAAAGGAATTTTTTCCTGACTTAAAATTGCTTACTGAAACAATTAAGGCTTCTTGCTCCTATTATCTCACGGATGACAAAAAATGGGGTGCTGTAAATCATGACCGGTTGGATGCC
>JANYCO010000030.1 GCA_025360235.1 Cytophagales bacterium | reverse complement strand
CCAGCTCTTTTATATTGAGAAGCGCTTAATTCTACTACCCCGATTTCCTCCTTATGTTCTTCAGTGGTTGCTTCCTTTGTTTTGTCTCCGCAAGCAGTTAAAATTAGAATGCTCGTTAGAATTACTATTATATTATATATTTTTTTCATGTTGTAGTCCTTTTATTTATTACCGATAAGAAATTCTATATTAATGATGGATTGATTGTACTGACTTAGGATAGCTAAATAATTAGTTTGAATACCTAACGCTCTGTTTAATCCTTGAGAAAATTCCATGTAGCCAATATTTCCTGTTTGATAATTTCTCAAAGCATGTTGAGTAATTATATCAGCCGTAGGCAGTGCATTTTTTTCATAGTAGTCCATACTATTTTTAAATTTTTGATATTCTTGAAAAGCCTGTACATATTGCCCTTGAAGGTTTTTTTCATAAAGTTCAAAACTTGACTGCGCGGCATTTTTATTTGCTTCATTGGCTTTTATTCTGGCCAACTGCGGTTTTGCCCAAAGCGGAAAAGCTACTCCAACAGATACCCCTTGAAAACGATTCATTCTATTTGAAACAACAGTAGGATCACTATACTTAATCGTTCCATAGAGCGATTGATTAAAGTAGCCGAGTGTAAGATCAGGCATTAATTTCGATTTTTCGACACCTTTTCCAGCTTCTGCTACTTTTACTTGTTGTCCGAAATATTGAAGTGCGGGGTTATCAGCAGTGGCGGCTGAATCATTGGCAATAGTTAGTATTCGTTTATCCAAAATAATACCTACCGAAGTAATCGCTTCATTGCTGTTCAACAAGGTCTGTAATTGATTTTGAAAAATAAATATATCTGCATCATTTTGCGACTTCATATTTCTAATCTCATACAACTGACTTTCAGCAGTAGCTTTTTCTAACACATTGCTTTCTCCTGTTTTCAAACGCAACTCTGCAGATTTCAAAAAGGAGCTATAAATACTGTCTTGTTTCAACAAAAGTGCTTGTTTCGATTTTGCATATTGAAGCGAATAATAAGCGGTCTTCACATTAAACAATAATTCATTCTCTGTTACTTGTTTGCCATACTCTGCACTCTTTGTTGTAGCGTTATAATACTGCGCCTGACGTTGCATCACAGTTGGAAAAGGGATAGACTGTGTAACAGTAATATTATTATCCTTGTAATAACTATTATACTGCCCATACATCAAAGTAGCTGAAGTTTTACCAATATCAGTGGCCGTTCCTTTGAGTGATTTATTATAATCTACGTTAAACTGAGCGGCTTTCACTCCACTATTATTTTGAACGGCAATAGTCATTGCTTCTTGCAGTGTTACTACCTTAGGAGTCTGCGCCATTGATGCCATTGGAAAACCAATCAGTAAAAGGAAAGGTAATAGTATTGCAACAACTTTAGGCGTTTTAAACTTAAATCCATTTTCAGAAAGAATATATAAAACAGGTAATACCAAGAGCGTAAGAAGTGTAGCCGAAAGCAATCCTCCAATCACTACGGTAGCTAATGGCTTCTGAACTTCTGCTCCTGAACCGTGCGATAACGCCATCGGCAGAAATCCTAAAGATGCAACCATCGCTGTCATCAATACAGGTCTTAATCTTGTAGCAGTTCCTTTCATAACAATATCTTTTAAATCGATCACACCTTCTTTTTTAAGACTGTTAAATTCGCCTATCAAAACTATTCCATTTAGAACAGCAACACCAAAGAGTGCAATAAATCCAACTCCTGCAGAAATACTGAAAGGCATCCCACGGATCCATAAAGCAAAAACTCCTCCTATAGCAGAAAGCGGAATTGCCGTGAAAATAAGTACACTTTGTTTCATAGAATTAAAGGTAAAATACAACAAAATAAATATCAACGCCATGGCAATAGGCAGCGCTACAGATAAGCGGTTCTTGGCTTCAGTAAGATTTTTGAATTGACCCCCATAAGTAAGATAATAGCCAGCGGGCAGCTTTAATTTACTATCCGCTTTTTCCTGTATCTCTTTTACAATACTTTCCACATCACGGCCACGCACATTGAAGGCTACGGTAATCCTCCGTTTGGTATCGTCACGTTGAATCTGATTCGGTCCGATTTTAAAATCAACATCTGCTACCTGACTCAATTGAAGTTGCGTACCTCGGGAGGTAGTAACAAAAAGATTTCGAACATCTTCTAATCCCTGACGATTTTCTTTATTTAATCTTACCACCAGATCAAATCTTTTTTCACCTTCATAAATAAGTCCTGCACTTTCTCCTGCAAAAGCAGTACTTACCATACGGTTCATCTGTTCAATATTCAAACCGTATTCAGCTACTTTGTCACGATCAAATTTTACAACAATTTGGGGAAGACCTGTTACTTCTTCAATGTACAAATCTTTTGCACCTTCAATAGGCTGAATGATCGCTCCTAGTTTTGCAGCCTGCTGAGAAAGTATTTCAAGATCATCGCCATAAATTTTAATGGCTACGTCTTGCCTGGCTCCTGTCATCAATTCATTGAAACGCATCTGAATGGGTTGCTGAAAACCAAAGCTTACCCCTGGTATTTCTTCCAATGCTTTTTGCATTACATTGGCAAGTTCATCACGACTCGAAGCTGCTGTCCACTCTTCTTTGTCTTTCAGAATTATCATAAGATCACAGGCTTCCAGTGGCATCGGATCTGTTGGTATTTCACTTGTTCCAACTTTTCCGATTACTTGCTTCACTTCGTTTGGAAATTTTTTAGTAAGTATTTCTCCTGCCTGTAAAGCTGCATCCACCGTTTCCATCATCGAACTACCGGTTAATACACGGGTTTCAACTGCAAAGTCGCCTTCGTCAAGTGTGGGAATAAACTCACCTCCCATATTCATAAAAACGATAAAACTTGCCGCAAATAATAATAAAGAAGTGAAGATTACTACCAATTTATTTTTGATGGCAAAACGAATACCTGGAGTATAAATTTTCTGAAAGAAATCCATCATGCGATCGGAAATATTACGTTTATGCATGGATTTTTTACTCAGGAATAATGCTGATATCATAGGCACATACGTCAGGGATAAAATAAACGCCCCCATAATAGCGAATGCTACCGTTTGTGCCATAGGTTTAAACATCTTTCCTTCTACTCCTACCAAAGCAAGGATGGGCAGGTAAACGATAAGGATAATAATTTCTCCAAAGGCTGCCGAACTTCTGATCTTTGAAGCAGATTCGTATACTTCATCGTCCATCTCATTTTGTGAAAGGTTATGGGTATATCTTTTTCCAACGATATGATGAAGTGTGGCTTCCACAATGATGACTGCCCCATCTACAATCAATCCGAAGTCTATAGCTCCAAGTGACATAAGATTTCCTGATACACCAAAGAGATTCATCATGGCTAAAGCAAACAGCATAGCAAGTGGTATAACGGAAGCCACTACTAAACCTGCACGAACATTGCCCAGAAATAAAACCAAAACAAAAATCACGATCAACGCTCCTTCAATAAGATTTTTTGAAACCGTACCAATGGCTCTGTCTACCAATTTTGTTCTGTCAAGAAAAGCTTCTATCTCTACTCCTTCCGGTAGCGACTTTTTAATTTGTTCGATGCGTTCCTTTACATTTCCAATTACTTCATTAGAGTTCGCTCCTTTAAGCATCATTACAATTGCACCTACTACTTCACCCTGATTATTTCTGGTCATAGCTCCATAACGGATCGCATGACCGTATTGTACCTGAGCTACATTCCCAACAAGAATAGGAGTTCCATTATTGGTGTTTTTGACGACTATTTTTTTTATATCTTCAATAGTAGTTGCAAGTCCTTCCGTTCTTATAAACCAAGCGTTTGGCTGTTTGTCAATGTAGGCTCCTCCAGTATTTTGATTATTAGTTTCAAGAGCGGTGAATACTTCTCCAAGTGTGATATTCATACTCCTGAGTTGATCAGGATTAATAGCGATTTCATATTGTTTCAGGTAACCACCGAAACTACTTACATCTGCCACTCCTTTCGTTCCCATAAGTTGTCTTCGTACTATCCAGTCCTGAATTGTGCGAAGCTCCATAGCGGTATACTTTTCTTCATAACCTTTTTTAGGATGAAGAACATATTGGTAAATTTCACCAAGACCTGAACTTACAGGGCTTAGTTCTGGAACTCCCAGACCTTTCGGAATTTG
>JANYCO010000009.1 GCA_025360235.1 Cytophagales bacterium | reverse complement strand
ATCATAAATATCTGAATCATTTAATACACATCCCCACGCATGACCGCATTCATAATTCAAAACATTTCTGAGTATCTCCGCATTATTATCCGTGCCTTCAGGAGCATGCATTAAGTTATTAAATAGTACCTTAAAATCCTGATTTATCTGATTCATTTTGAAATAATACCATTGAAGTTTGATTGTTTGTTGTAGAATGATTCCTGTAATTGAAAGTTGAATTATGCTATTGAGCACTCCTAAATTTCCGGAAAACACAGAAAGTAAAATTGCAATCACTAAAGATCCAGTAGCAATCCATTTTTTCAAAAGCATATTGCTTACTATTGTTGCTGTGAAGTAAGAGCTCTCAAAACAATTGACTGCCAGTTTATAAAGCCCATCTTTTAATCCGCTATTTGAAAAATAACCAACGGACTTAATGCCATTTAAATTTGAACCAAAAGAATTATCAATTAAATCATTGCGTTTCTTTTTGCCTCCCGCATCAAAATAAAGTAAAACAATAAACTCAAGTATGGAGTATATTACCGCCATTACTGAAATCAAAACATTTGATGTCTTTTTTACATAACCTGATATTTCATCAAGTCCGTTTTCTGTAATAAACAACTGAACATTCGTATTACTGATAGCAAAAGAAAGCAATGCTAACCCAGTTGCTACCCATAACATTCTTGTTTGGGCTTTTTCTATTTTCCTTGCTGATTGAAAGTCATTCAGATGTGGTGAAGGTATACTCATAATTTTTCGGCATTATTATCGTGACTTGCTTCGGGCCCAAGCCATTCATTTTTTTCGAGCCATATCTCGTAAAAGTAAAGCCAAGCCGAAGTCCAAGATACAATATGATTTGCTATTAATGTTGATTCTTTCCAAGTAAAGTTAGCAGGTTTAAACAAACATAACCGTTTTGAAGCATGGTAATAATGCGGTGGCTTTTCGACCAACGGAGGTGAAATTACCTTAACATGAGGTTCTGAGTCTCCACGATACTCTATACTCACGGTATATTCCCTCATGTATTCTTTCGGCTGAATATTACCTATAAAAATTATATTCCCGTCATCCATTTTTTGAACTTTAAAATTAGGATAACGGGATTTCATGGCTCCGATTTGAACCAATGGATTATATTTTTGTTTGGGAATGTATTTTTTACTTTTCGCCATAGAATCCTGAAGAGGGAGGCACTACATTACCAACTGTTTTTGAAAGCAATCCTGTACCGCCAATCTTTAATGCCCCTTCGGATAACGCCTTACTCACCTCCTTCGCTTCCGCTTCATCAGTTATATTAAATTCCTTGTCAAATATTTCTTTCCATATTTTGACAGCCTCCGCTTCATTCTTTTCATATTTGTCGGCAGCGTCCTTCAATTTTGAATACACTTTTTTTACCTTTTCTTTTACTTTGGTGTATTCATCATTGGATTTAAATTTACTCATCTCCATATAAGAGGGTGTGTATTCAAACCATTTTTCAATACCGTCCTTTAAATTAACAATGTTAAATGCTTTAAAAACTGAGATCGCGACTTCTTCTAAATGGAAAGAAGGCATATTCTGTTTATTTTCTCTTTTCCAATGCTTAACGGCTTTTATAACTTTTTTTAGTTTGCCTTTACTTGCGGTGTTTGTTTTATTAAGCTCATCGGTATGAGAATTAGGATTTGTTGTTGTCCAACCTGATAAATCCAAGTTAGGGATATAATACAATCCGTTTGAAATCTCAAAACTTGGCAATACATCGAAATATATTTTTGAGAGCTCAATAGATACGCATGGCCTATCTTGATATACCTTATCCTTATAATCGGGCTGTTTGTCGAGGTAAGATTTTATTTTTGAAAGTACACTTTGAGGGGTAGGAAGTTGTCCTAAATCCGTTTTATATTCTTCAAAATCTAAAACCGCAAATAAATCAATATCGTCCAATGGTCGAATCATGGTATCTCTTTCATAAGAACCATTTGTAAAGGTTTCCTTTACTGAAAGCCCATTGTCCTTCTTCAGCAAGCACGTACTTAGATTGTTTACAGAGCCGGTAATGCTCTCTTCCTGTCTATCGGTTACGCTGATATTATCAATAAAACCATCAATGCATTGTAAAAGTGTCTTCATGTATTATCTTTATAATACTGAATTTCAATATTTGAGCCAATCCAATTTTTATGCAAAAATGGCGTTTTTTTAGGTGTTTATCTGTCAAATTTACCTGATTATCGATTGGATTAATTGTTGTATCTATAAAGAACCTTGATTTTTAAGTATAAATGGTTAACGAAAAACTGAGAACATATCT
>JANYCO010000740.1 GCA_025360235.1 Cytophagales bacterium | reverse complement strand
TGATATTATTAGTCTTGTTTATGCATATCGTCAGAAAACAGTATCATTTCTTTCTTTCTTTCTTTGTTTCTTTCCTTCCTATTTCCTTTGTAGAAAATTTATACTCGTCCGTTGTCTGGTTTGAAGGCCTTCTTGGATAGCTACTTTGTTGTTGTTTTCGTTTTCAATTTCTAAATCGATAAATCCTTTGATGTTTTGTCCAATTGCATTTTCCTTAGAAGTTGACCACAGCTCTTCCGAGGATTTGTTGAAGAATTCAATTTTTCCTTTATCATTGAAACTAATTACAGCATCTACACAGCCTTCTAATATTCCTTCATTTTTTATTTTTTCAAATTGAAGTTTTTCAATTTGCATTTTCATTTCTTCTTTGGCCCGCTCCAGACTTTCCTGAGTAGCATTCAATTCTTCGGCATTTTGTCTCAATTCTTCTTCTTGTGCCTGAAGATTTTCGTTCATCGCCTTTGTATCTTCCAATAAGCGTTTTGTATTCTCATTTGATTTTGTGTTGGAGAT
Source organism: Cytophagales bacterium (assembly GCA_025360235.1). GTDB lineage: Bacteria > Bacteroidota > Bacteroidia > Cytophagales > Cytophagaceae > JANYCO01. The sequence goes on along the minus strand of JANYCO010000740.1, from coordinate 5,830 downwards.
AGTAGATGCTATGTTTTCACCTAGCTTTTCTATGAATTCAATTTCATATTTTTCAAATACCTTGAATGATGCTATCTCAATTACACCATGTACAACATCGTTTACTTTTAATGGTACAATTAAAACAGAGGTTGGATTGGCATGACCCATGCCTGAGGAAATAGATATATAGTTGTTGGGAACGTCGGTAAGAAAGATTGTTTCTTTTTCAATAGCGGCTTGACCTATGAGTCCCTCGTTTAACCGGATCTGTTTGTCGATGTATTTTTTTCTATCCCAGGCATAACAAGAGTACATCTCAAAAACGGTTTCTTTTGCATTGTTTTCCTTCCTTATAAATAACGCACCCTGGTTTGCTTTTACATATTTTACAAGACCATTTAAAAGTTTTTCAGAAAGGACTTCAAGAGAGTATTCTTCCATTAAAATATCAGAGAAGATAGCGACACCTTCGTTTGCCCAACTTCTTTTCGCATCTTCTTCTGATATAGTTTTTATTTTGTCCCTCATAGAAATCAGAGAGGTACCAAGGATATCTTTTTTGCTTAGTAATTCGTAATTGGCTTCTGTTTTTCCATCGCCAATATTTTTTACAAATTCGGAAAGTTCAATCTTGTTTTTGGTTATGTTATTGATGCAGTCTGAAATTTGTCCTAATTCATCCCCTTGTTTGTGCTCGACCAATTCTGGGATACTTCCTTCTGATAATTCTTTGGTAGAAGATAAAATGGTATTGATTGGAAGAAGAATATGTTTCTTTATTACTACATAACCAAAACCGCAACAAGTGATAAACGAAAACAGAAATACCAGGATACTTTTTTTGTTCTGGTCAATTTGTACTTCGTATGTTAGAAAGTCATTATTAGTATTTGTTTTAGAAATGGACTTTGATGAGTACGAATTAGTACTCTGAGGATAGTTATTATTGTCGACAGATGACAGGAAGCTCTTATTCTTTATAGTTGTGTTTTGTACAAGTACTTCTCTTCCCTGCATAAAATATAGAAGTACAAGACAGAATGTATTTAAAAGTACAATGCCAGTAAAAATGGAGAGTACTTTTTGGTTTAAACTGAATTTTTGAAATTGTTTCATGTTTGGTAGTTTCTAGTAATTGATAACTTATACTGTTTAAATTAAAACCCGGCTCCTCATTCTTATCAAGTGAGAGGGTCCTTTTAGCAAGTGGTAGGAATTCTGAGAAAGTGGTTGGGTTAAAAAAATGTAAGGACCTGATATAGAGGAAAAATGTGGATAACCCGAATTAATCGGCTCGGAATTTTGACGTTTTTATAATGGAAATACATTTGAAGGGATTTGCAAGGTTTGGGCTTATAAAAATAAGTTGTTCCAGTATAAATAAGTGTCTGGCTTCCATCCTATCTGTAAATTCAAATTCTATGGTTTCATTTATACGATTTTGACGTAGTTTATCTATAACAGAACCTAAACCTGATTTCAAAAGAAGATCGGAAAAGGAGTTGCCAACTTCTGGTTTTATACCTATAATAGTTCCAAACTCTTGTTCTGCCTTTTTATTCAGGTCTATTATCTCAAAACGTTCGTCAATTATGATATTATTAATCAACATTGAATCAAGCATGGCTCGGTAACGTTGAAAATTTACGATGAACATTTCCTTATAATAATGTTCATCATATGTATTAGAAGGAATTTCTTTTGGCTGTTGTTTAATTTCCTTTTGGATTTCATTAGAATTATCCTGATAGTTTACATGGTCTAAACAGGCATCATTGTTTGTAGAATCTATAAATTGCATAAATTTTTGTGTTAGCGTTTATCAGGTACTGATATTTTTACTTGAATCAGTTATTAAAAATAGCCTGAATATAATTCTATAACAACCACCAAATAGCAATTGGTAGTAACCACAAAGCAGAAGGGTGTTTCAGCTAGTAATCGAAAAAGAGAATTGCAGCTTTCTTTATAAAAGGTTATTATTAGAAATCTTTTTTAGGAAGGACTCCTTTTTTCTTTTAGACACGTCTAATTTTTCATCGTTACTCATCTGAACATAACCCCCGTCGCCTCTAAAATATTTTTTCACTTCTTTTAAATTGATAAGATGAGAATTGTGAATTCTAAAAAAATTGTAATTGCTGAGTAGTTCTTCATATTCTTTGAGTGTTTTGGCAACAATGAATTTTTTGCCATTTTTAAGATAGAAATTAGTATAGTTGCTGGATCCCTCACAGTATACAATTTCATTGATGCTGACGAAGGTTATGCCATCCGCATCTGAAATAGCCAAACGGTAATTTTCGGGATTTTCCGCCTTGAAATTTTGCATCAAAAGATCCACCTTTTGGCTAATTAGTTTATCTGCTGTTTTTTTACCAAGTTTTTCAACTGCGGCTTTTAGGTCGTTAATATCTATAGGTTTTAACAGATAATCAATAGCAGAAAATTTGAATGCCTCAATAGCATATTCTGCATATGCAGTTACAAAAACAATTTCAAAGTTTATCTCGCTGACTCTTTTAAGCAAGTCAAAACCAGTTTCTTTTTGCATTTGAATGTCCAAAAAAATGACATCTGGTTTGTGTTTTTGAATTGCTGCAATCGCATCGGTAACGGAATTGACCATTTGCATTACTTCAACATTTGTACAAAAATCTTCCAGTAAAATTTTCAAGTTTTCACAACTTTTCTGTTCATCGTCTACGATAATTGAGCGTAACATATTTATAATTTAAAATTTGGCGTAAAAATAAATGTTGTCTATAATTCCACGAATATCTCTATTCTGGTTCCTGCCGCACTTCCGTCTTTTTCTGTTAAATCAATAATGTTAACAGAAATGTTGTTTGTTTTGTTAATAATGTCCAGACGCTCTTTGGTAAGCACCATTCCTACGGACTTATGATTATGGATTTGATTTGCTTCTTTAATTTTTCTGGCTTCCTCACGACCAATTCCGTTGTCTTCAACTACAAATATAATAGTGTTTTCTTTATGTGAAGCTACTTTTATAATTAATTTTCCTTTACCCTCTTTATTATATAATCCATGAAGAATTGCATTTTCAACGTAAGGTTGTAATAATAGAGAAGGAATGTCCGTATGACGGATATCAATTGACCCATCAATTTCAAATTCTACATCAAATTTTGTATCAAACCGTAGATTTTCCAATTCAATATAGTTTTGCAGGGTTTCAAGTTCATGGTGAATGGTAATTTTATTTTCAACAGTTCCTGTTAGAATATTTCGGATAAGTTTAGAAAACAGGGAAAGATAAATAAGTGCATTCTCACGTTCATTTTTAGAAATAAAATACTGGATAGAATTCATTGCGTTGAAAATAAAATGTGGATTCATGGCAGAGCGAAGTGCCATTAATTTGTAATCTGCCATCATTTTGTTTACATGAATGAGCTCTTCGTTCTTCTGCTCCATCATTTCCTGCTCGAGTTTTCTTTCAGTAATATCTGCCAGAAGGTTGATTATAGCGACTACTTTTCCATTTTCATTAAAAATTGGATAAAGCCATAAATTGAACCAAACCAGATCGTTTCTGTTATATTTTGGATGATTAAGTTTTTTGAAATCCATCACAAATTCAATGTTGTCAACAATCTCACCTTTTAAAGCTTTTTCAAGCAATTTATTGAGTCCATGCACCGTGTTTACCGGATCAGTCATAGCATTGAATTTTCCTATTCCTTTTTCTTTGCTTTTTAGACCAAGCAGACGCTGCTGGGTTTGATTCATTTTAATGGAATAGCCTTTATTGTCAAAGATCTGCAGACCTATCGGTAAATGGTCTATAATGTTATTAAGGAGCGCTTCATTTTCGCGCAATTGGTTTTTCTTCTCTCTTACTTCTGTTACATCGAAGGATATGCCTATCAAACCAGTGATTTCTCCTTTATTATTGGTCATAGGCGTGATGATTTCATCGTAGTAATGATTATCAATTTTTTCACTCCTACGGTGTGTAATGCCTTTATCCAAAACAGGCCTTACATAATCAATTTGTTCCGGTCTGTCTTTATAAATTTCAAAAACGGATTGTCCCACGTGCTCACCGGGTTTGAGTCCCATATCTGAGAGCGCCTTTCCTTCTGAGAGCGTAATGATACCATCTTTGTTTACAGTCCAGATTGCAACTGGAATATTGTTTATTACGACTTGTAACTGTTCACTGGCAATTCGTTTTTCTTCTTCTGCCAGTTTAAGATGAGTGATGTCTCTGGCAATTGATAATATACATTTAGCACCATCAATTTCCATGCTTTCGATTGAAAGTAATATTATTATCTTTTCACCTTTTTTATTTCTAGTCAAAACTTCAAGGTTGACAATAGCTTCGTTCTTACTTAATAATTCTCTTATTTTTTGATTTGCAGGTTCGTCGTCAACAAATCCAACTTCAGCAACCGTTTTGCCGTATACCTCCTCTCTTTTTAAGCCATAAGTAATAAGAAAACTTTCATTTACTTCAAGAATTTTTCGCTCTTCGGCGGTTGAAATCAAAATTGAATCAGGACTTGATTGAAACCATTTTGAATACTTTTCTTCGGAGGCTTTAAGTGCCTTTAAAACTTTCGTTCTCTCCGTAACATCACGGATCATTACAGAAACTCCAATAACTTCATTGTTTTCGTTCCTTATAGGATTGTGACAAGATTCGAAAAATAAAATTTCTCCTTTAGCTCCCGGAAATTCAATTACTGCCACATCATAATTGCCTTGGAGTGTATTATTAAAAACACGTGTCGCAGCTCCACTATTTTTTTTGGAAATAAATTCGTTGATGTGTTTCCCCTTTTGTAAAGTAATACCATTTTTTTTGTAAAATTCAACAACAGGACTATTAAATTCAACTAAGCATAAATTTTTGTCCACAGAATAAATAAAGTCATTTGTGTTATTAATAAGTGCAGAAAGACTGATTTCTTTTAATTGTAATTCCTCCATTAGCGAGCTTTGACTTTCTATGCTTTGTCTAAGTTCCTCTTCATTGGAAGTAAGTTCTTCCTCTCTCTGTGCCAATTCTTCGTTTAATTTTTTCTCATTTGTTAAAAGATCTAATAGAAGTTCTTCACGTTTTATTTTTGTTGTGATGTCCCGTGTAATGGAAACAAAACAAAGTTCTCCTTCAAGTTCAATTGTTTCTGCAGACATCAAACAAATTCGTACTTCTCCTGATTTTGTTTTTAGATGAACTTCATATTCCACAATTCTTCCGTGTTCTTTTAACTGTAGTTTTAAAAGCTCCCTTTCTGCAGCATCCCAGAAGTTAAGCTCCATGGTTGTTTTCCCTTTTATTTCTTCTTCTGTATAACCAGACCAGGTCAAAAAGCCTTCATTGAATTCAATAATTTCACCATTGCTTACGGTTGTAATAATTATAGCATCAGGTGAAGACTTAAACGCTTTTGCAAATTTTTCCTCAGATGCTTTTAATACCTGTTCGATTTTCATTCGGTTAGTAATGTCCCGAATCAATACTGAAACGCCGAAAACATAATTATCTTCATCCCGAATAGGATTGTAATTGGATTCATAAAATGATTTACTTCCGTCTTTTTCAATAATATCAAATACTGAAGACTGAAACTTACCTTTTAAAACAGTAGTTACTATTTGAATAGCAATTGTTAAATTTTTGGGAGTCACAAATTTGCTTATGTGTACTCCCCTTTCAAAAGTAGCACCCTTGCTGGTATAGAATTCCTGAGCAGTGAGATTGAAATCAACAAGGCAAAGATTTTCTGACTTATCGGCATATTACCCTCGTTTTCTACGTTACAGCAGCTGATGTATAAGAGTTTAGCGATCTTTCCCTTTTTCTCTCATG
>JANYCO010000666.1 GCA_025360235.1 Cytophagales bacterium | reverse complement strand
GGGTGAAAACCAGCCCTGGCTCTGGGGAAAAACTATCGGACATTTGTGGAGAATTTCCGGAGACATAACCAACTGCTGGGATTGCGAACTCAACCATGGATCCTGGTCGTCTTGGGGTGTGATGAAAATTGTAGACATGCGTGCCAAGGAACGTCTCAGACAATATTCCGGTCCTGATGCCTGGAACGATCTTGATATGATGGAAGTAGGTAATGGCATGACAGTATACGAAGATAAAAGTCATTTTGCTTTATGGTGTATGCTCGCAAGTCCGCTTATTATGGGAAATGATCTTCGGAATGCCAGTAAGGAAACATTAGATATTCTTACCAACAAAGAAATCATTGCTGTCAATCAGGACCCGCTTGGCATAGAAGGGTTCCGATTTTTAAGTGAAAACAATCTGGAAATTTGGGCAAAACAATTGCAAAACGATGAGTGGGCGGTTATGTTTCTGAACAGAGGCAATGGTGCCAAAACCATAAACTTCGATTGGAAGCTTAATGAGCGGATCGAGGATGCTATGAAAGGTGCCGAACCTAATTTTGTCAAATTTACCTACAAACTGAAAGACCTTGTAGCACATCAGGAAATTGGCACTACAGATCAAGTGTTAAAGAAAGAAATCAAAGAGCACGATATGCTTCTGCTTAAACTTACCAAGGTCAAATAGAAGATTGAAAAATGAAAATACTGGAAATGATTAATCGAATAAATCATAAATTTATTGCCTTTGTTTTTGCAGCTATTGCGACCACTGTTGCTTTCGGTTTTATAAATGGGAATGACAATTTAATACGCAATGCAAGTTTCGAAGAAGGAGAGGCATCCTGGAAATTATCGGGAGCCACTATCGTTTCAATGGCTCATGAAGGTAAAAATGGACTTGAATTAAAATGTTCGGACCGCGTTTCCAAACAAGCTTCACAGACCATTGATATTCCGATTGGAAATAAAGTTGTTCAGGTGTCTATCTGGGCAAAAGCAACAACCTCTGATGGGAGTTTACAAATTGAGTTTTTAGGTGTCGAAAATAAGACGATTGGAAAGGCCACAGTTATTAAGTCTTTCCATGGATCGGAATGGAAGTTATATTCCAAAAATATCACATTGGTAAAAGGAACAACAAAAATAAATGTGTTGATCTCTGCTACCAAAGGTTCTTGTGTATTCGATGAATTGTCGATCATGGAAGCTCCTAAACAAAAATTGGTGGTGTTCGAAAACGTAGAAGATGAAATAAATCCGTTCAAGCCAGAACCTGTCAGTTCCAATACATCTACTATTTCTTCAGATAATTGGTTGAAGAATTCTGGTTTCGAAGAGCAAATGGAAAGCTGGGTTCCCTGGAGTGGCGATGTGTCTGTTTCTACTGTAAAACATAATGGTGGATCATCTCTAAAAATCTCTCAGGATAATCCAAACTGGATGGGTGCAACACAAACACTGGGACTGCCTGCTGGAAAAAATAAGGTTACGCTTTCTTGCTGGATAAAAACGGACAAAGTAGTGCAAGGTGCGAATCCATGGGAAAAAGTTGTAGCCAAGATCGTTTTCAAAGATGCTTCAGGAGGGACAATCAGTGAAGTAGTAACGGCAGAAATAATAGGAACAAAAGACTGGAAATATTTTGCCAAGACAGTTCCTGTTCCATCCAAGACCAAAACGCTTGAAGTTACTTGTGCCATGGGAAACTGCACCGGCACTGCCTACTTTGATGATCTGGTATTGAACGACAAGGATATTGATTTTAGTTTGATGCCGATGGAAGTGATGAATGGAGGTTTTGAAGAAGGGATGGATGGATGGAATCAGTGGGGAGCTGTTGCCACCAATGAAGCGAAAGTTGGAAAAGGAGCAACTATAATAGAAAACGATGATTTTAAATGGTCAGGGTGTCTGCAGGAATTTCCGATTCAAAAGGGGATTTCCATCATTGAATTCAGTGGGTGGATGAAAATGGAAAAAGTGGTAGGTGGGAAAGACGATTGGGAGAAAGCCGTATTTAAAATGGAGTACCTGGATTCCAAAAGTCAGCTCATCGTTTCAAACATTATAGTACAAGCAACTGGTACAAGCGACTGGACTTACTACACGAAAAATTTCAAAGTACCTTCTAATGCCAGTATTGTTAGGATAACCTTAGCGCTAGGAAATTCAAAAGGGAAAGCATGGTTTGATGAGATTGCTGTGAAGCAAGGAAATGAAGAGGACTATGTGATGGAAAGAGCAAATCTGGTTAATGGAGGATTTGAGGATGG
>JANYCO010000636.1 GCA_025360235.1 Cytophagales bacterium | reverse complement strand
GGGTCAAAATCAACTGTCCCATAAAAATAACCTGTTGTATAAACATTCCCAGAACCATCCACAGCAATAGCTAAACCATATTCATCCAAGGTTCCTCCCATTCTTTTAGCCCATACGAAATTACCCGAAGCGTCAAATTTTGACACATAAATATCTCTTGACCCATATGACGTAATATTGTAAACGGCAGAACCAGGGTCAAAGTCGACCTGATATTGAAAATATCCAGTTGTATAAACATTGCCGGAAGCATCTACTACTGTAGCATTTCCAACATCAGGATATGCCCAACCTGATATTTGACTTACCCACTCCAGATTTAATACTTGTGCATTCGCAATTGTACACATAAACATGAAGCCTAAAAGGATTGTTGTAATTTTTCTTTCCATAAAGAGAATTTGGTTGTTAAGAAATTAATTAATAGCTGTAATAAAACTCAACTTGATTGAGGTAATCCAATTTAGAAAAAACTTTCGTAAGAACCAATTAATACTTCAAAAAAAATATTAAAATACCTCTTTCTTTCAATTTATTAAGTTAAAGTTGCCAGAGGTTTTCTAACAACTTTAACTTAATCAAAAATTCTGCAATCAATATTTAACTACTTTGTATCATTGGTTAAAACAACATTGTGTTTTTTACAATCTTCATTCAAATCTTTTTTCCATTGATCGATAAATTCTTTTGCTCTCTTAATATCGTCATTGGCTTTGGTAATCTCGCTGGCATTTTGTTTGTCGATGGCATCAACAATATAATTGAAGCCTTCCAGCTGATCTTTAGCCGCTTCAACATATTCCAGGTGAATTGCCTTCAACTCTTCAGTAGCCGGCGCTACCGCCTGTAATTTAGTAGTAAAATCTGTGTACTTTGGAATCACTACATTTTTTAACTTAGCGTATACAACAGAATCTGTAGTATAGTTATCACCTATTACAGAATTATAAGCGTCAATACTTTCCGTTTCCAAAGCAGAAAGTTTAGGCAGTTCAACGTTTACATAGTTCAATAAGTCTTTCTGAACAGGATCGGTAGAACATTGAGAAAGAAAAAATGTTACTATCAAAAGAGATAGCATTAGTTTTATTTTAGTCATAATTCAATAAGGTTTATAAGGTGAATTTTATTTTATTATGCTAAATATATCTATATTTCATTTAAAGAAGAAAGAATTTATTGATTCAATTTTAAATTATTTGTATTCTATGCAAAACGAGGTATTCGGTTCTATATATGGCTTCTCCGCAGGGATAGAAAATGGTTTGGCTTATATTCAGGAGTCTTCTACTTCTGAAAAAATATTTCCAAAACCCGGCGATCTTTTTTATACAGAATATGGAGGAATGTCTGCGGCAATAGGTATAGTGCCTGTCGCTGCTTATTTGCAAACAAAGAACAGACTTCTGCATACAGAAGAAATATGTATTTTCAATGTTGGGATTGATGATGACCATTGGGAAATTTCTTCTCTGGAAGTTTTAAGTCGGCTTGAAGTTTTGCTTAAAAAAGTAGCTGAGGTGTCAGGGTGCGGGTTTAAAAGATAAATTATTATTACTTCTAATCACATAATCAAACTTTTTAAAAAGCTCCACAGGAAACTCCTCTCCTACCTCCTTCTTTATTATTAAAATCTTTTTTCCTCTCCATATTAAAATATATCCAAGAGAACATTCCTTTATACAAAGATTGGTGGAGTCTCTAAAATTACTGAACGAAAGACTATTTATTCTTTCTTCTGCCAAATGATTATAAATATTGTATCGAAAGATCTTATCTCTTTTTGTCATACTCCTATCTGATAAAACAAGAGCATTCCCTTCATGAATAAGCGATAACACCGTTTCATTTTTTATTTTATACAGGGTAATCGAATCTGTTTTATTTTTTAGAAGACTGTGGTAAAACATAGAGACTGTGAAACTAAAAATAAAAATAAAAGAATACTTGAAACTTTTATAACGTTTATTCTTAAGGGCGAAAAAAAAGAAAATTATAAATAAGTAAATCAAGACTAACTCAATGGGATCTAAATAAAGAAAATCTGCTTTCAGAAATTCTGATCCTTCCGGTAATTGAACGAAATAGTTCATAAACCGAACGATGTATTCGGTCAATACAAATAAAAAGTCGGTTACGAATTTTATCTTATATACCATCAGCGCGCCTAGTCCTGTATAGAGCGCCAGCGAAGACAGCGGAACGATAAGCATATTGAAGGGTAGAAATAATAACGGAAAACTATGAAAGTAGTATATACTCAAAGGCGAAACGGCGATCTGTGCTGCAAGAGAAACACAAACCAAAGCCCACAATTTTTCAGTAATCCAATTTTTAGGTTCTAACCAACTGTATATAATCGGATAGAGATAAGCAATACCTAACACTGCCAAAAAGGAGAATTGAAAACCAATATCCAACAACCAAAAAGGTTCAAAACATAAAATAGTAAAAGCCGAAAAGGCAAGTGTATTGTATATTCCCGAATTTCGTCTTAAAACCCCGGCAATCAGAAATACAGAAAACATCGCTACAGCCCTTACTACTGATGGCGAGAAACCTGTCACTAAAGCATAAAACCAAAAGATAAGAATTGCAATCAGGGCAAAAATAAATTTGCCGTATTTTATCTTTTTTATAGAGCCGAAAAAAACCATCACTATAAAATAGATTAAGGACACGTGAAGGCCCGATACGGCAAGCGCATGCACTGTTCCGGTAGAAGAATATGCTTCGTATAATTTTTCATCCAATCCAGCTCTTACTCCCAGTAGCAACGCACTTGTCATGCGGTACTCATTTTCACCTTTTATTCCTGCTCTTATTTTTTCGTCGCAAAAATTACGAAAACAATCGGCGAGTGCTGTAAGAAAAAATTCCTTTTCCTGACCGACTTTAAAAAATGAATTCTTTTTTACAAAATGAACAGCATAAACATTTTGTCTTTTTAAGTATTCTGGATAATCAAACTGCCCCGGATTCGCTATTGGAGGAGGCAAGGAAGGCTGGCCTTTGACAAACAAAACCATTCCTTTTTGTATATTCAGTGCACTGTCTTTTTGAATATAAGCTACTACCTTCCCGCAAGTCGTTTTCCATTCCGCCTTGTTTGTTTTAAAACATTCCGCTTCAAGTATGACCTTAATCGTTTTCTCCGTAAACTCAGGCGTACTTATTACCTTTGCTTTGTAATACTGGATTGAATCTAATGAATGGAATAAATGGTCTGGCTCATTTTTTTCTATTCTTGTATTAACCAAAAGAACTCCCATCAAAAAAAGTATTCCAACACTCAAAAATGATTTGGAAAATAAAAAATAAAAATTTTGATTTTTAAAATAATTGAGAATTATATAAACTACCAAACCCATGAATATATATACTATTGAAGGCTTTATTTGATAGGTCATCCCAACAAAAAGTCCCAAAATAAAAATTATTAGGAACCGTACAAACGGAATCCCAGAACGTAAAAAATACATATTAAAAAAATTAAAGTACAGGTGTTAACTAATCCACCACTATTTTTTTCACTATTTTATTAGAACCTGAAGTTACTCTAAAAATATAAACTCCTGCTTCCAATTCAACGACATTCACAAGTTCGATAAAACTGGTTGTATTAGTTTTATTTCTCTCAAAAAGTTTTTTTCCAAGCATATTAAATGCTTCTATTTTTACGTCTCTGTAACCCTCATAAATCACTTCTAAATTGAGAACATCTGAGACTGGAACAGGGTATAAATTAAGTTCAAAATCATTCGCTACTTTATAGAAATTAACGTTATCAATATAAAGCTTATTAATTCCTTTTGAAAAAACGGCTATTCGGAATTTAATATATTTTCTTCCTCTAAATTTACCAAGATCAACAATAACTTTTTTCCATTCATCTACTCCAGGAATAAAATTATTGGTTTTCCTGGAAGTACTTATCAAAGTTGCTCCATCAATAGTTTTCAATACCTTCCAATTATTTTTACAGCCCAACTCATAATAGATAACTAAACTATCGGTTTGGGTTGATAGGGTATTGTGTGCATAAGCAAGATCAAAATCAAGTGTAGGATTAGCTGCCGGACTAAGATCTAAATAAGGAGACTCGAAAACATCCCAATAAGTTGTGTCAACAGAAGTGTACACACTA
>JANYCO010000515.1 GCA_025360235.1 Cytophagales bacterium | reverse complement strand
TAAATTTACATCTGCTACAACGCCAAGTATATCCCTTATTTTATTTGGAATATCTTCCAAAAGCCTTTTTGCATTAACCAGACCAACGACTTTACCTTTATCGTTTTTACCAATTACAAGCATACCACCTTGCGCGTTCGCAAAACCACATATCCATTTCAGGTATTCGTCACGCCAATTTTCTTTCCATTCAATAATTTGACTTTCTTCTTTCATTAGGTCTAAAAAATAATTTAAAAAAAAATAAAAAAACTCTTGTCTGTCTACTCTTTGATCTGGAGCAGACAGACAAACTGTTAACCCTTGCTACTCCTTTATCTGTGGCACACAGACAACTTGCTTGCTATAAAATTATATCGCCAACATCTCCTTCGCACTCTGAATAGCCGTCTCACTCGGTTTGCTCCCCCCTATCATCTGTGCTATTTCTTTTACACGTTCTTCTTCTGACAACAATTTCATTTTGCTGATTGTTTTTTCAGAGGAATTGTCTTTGTAAACATAGTAATGCGCTTTCCCTTGTGCTGCTATCTGTGGCAGGTGACTAATACTAATCACCTGATGACTGGAAGACATCTGCTTCATCATCTTCCCTACTTTTATCGCTACCTCTCCAGAAATTCCAGTGTCGATTTCATCAAAAATTATAGTAGGCAAAGCTGTTTTATCGGCAATAATATATTTAATACAAAGCATTAATCTTGAAAACTCTCCACCGGAAGCCGCGTTCTTCAGCTCTTGTGGAGCAATGCCTTTATTGGCACTGAATAAAATAGCCACCCCATCAACACCATTTATCGTAGGCTCAATTTCTTTTATTTCAACAGAAATGGCAGCATTCGGCATACCTACTTCCTTTAGCAATGCTTCCAGATCATTCTTTATTGGCGCTGATGCCTTTTGTCTTGCTTCACTTAGTTTCTTTCCTTTCCCCAACAACTCTTTATAAGTAACTTCCAGCTTCTTCTTGAGGGCCGCAATGTTATCATCAAGATTCATGGTAAACTCCATCTTCTTCTCGAGAGCCTGTTGAATAATAATAAGCTCGCTTACCGTTTGCACCTGATGCTTTTTCTGGAGTGTATATAAATGGCTCAAGCGCCCTTGCGTTTTTTCAATCGCCTGAGGATTGTATTCTACTTTTTCATTTTCATTTTCCAACTCTGCGGCAATATCTTTTAATTCAATAAGGGCAGACTGCAAACGCTCTCTCAATGATTCGTATTGCGTCGAAAGTCCGCTGATCTGATCCAGTTGCTTCCTGGCTTCCTGTGCCAATGTAATCAAATCCTGACTCGTTCCACCTGAAAGAATCGTATAAGCCACGTCCAGCTTGGATTTTATATGCTCTGCATTTTCAAGCACTTTTAAAGATTCTTCCTTTTCCTCCTGCTCACCTTCTTTCAATGAAGCTTCGGACAATTCCTTTAACAGATAACTGTTGTAATCGAGTTGCTTTTTTTCTTCTGCTGCTTTTGAAGTGATCTCGTCGTATTCGGCTTGAATATTCTTATATTCTTTAAAAAGAGTTCTGTATTCCGCCAATAGATTTTTATTTCCTGCAAAAGCATCCAGAATAGAAATTTGAAAATTCGCATTTCCTAATAACAAGGTTTCATGCTGCGAATGCACGTCTACGAGAGAACTTCCCCATTTTTTTAAAACATCAAGATTTACAGGAGTGTCATTTATAAAAGCTCTGGACTTACCTGCCGAACTAATCTCACGACGAATAATACATTCGGATTCATAATCAATATCTGCTTCTTCAAAAAAAGATTTCAGATCATAGCCTGAAATATTAAAAGTACCTTCAATGACACACTTCTCATTCTCATCCAGCAACACCTTAGTATCGGCACGGTTTCCCAGCATCAGCCCTACAGCACCCAGCATGATGGACTTTCCAGCTCCGGTCTCGCCCGTTATAATATTCAACTCGCTGGAAGGAGAAATTTCCAGGTGCTTTATCAGCGCATAGTTTTTTATTATAAGATGTTGAAGCATATTTTCAGTCTTGAGACTTTAGATTAAAAAATTATTTTATAATTTCGTGGTTTGCCAATGACAAACCACGAAATACTTACTCAATACTAATTACTCAGGACTCAATACTATTACAGTCCGAATTCTTTTTTCACTTTATCCACGTAATCCAACTTCTCCCAAGTGAAAAGCTCTACCTGCATTTCTTTTTTAGATTTATCAGGCATTTCAAATACTTTAGTTACTGTTTCGTTCACTCTACCCATGTGACCATAAGCAGCAGTTTCTGAATACATAGGGTTACGCAATTTTAATCTTTGTTCGATAGCATAAGGACGAAGATCAAATAATTGTTCTACTTTCTTCGCGATATCTCCATCAGTCATTTTCACTTTTGATGTTCCATAAGTGTTCAAATAAAGACCACATGGTTTTGCAACACCAATAGCGTAAGAAACCTGAACCAATACTTCGTCGCAAAGACCAGCAGCCACAAGGTTTTTAGCGATGTGACGCGTAGCATAAGCCGCAGAACGGTCCACTTTTGAAGGATCTTTTCCGGAGAAAGCTCCTCCACCGTGAGCACCTTTTCCACCGTAGGTATCCACAATAATTTTTCTTCCTGTAAGACCAGTATCGCCGTGAGGGCCACCGATTACAAATTTACCTGTTGGATTGATGTGGTAGGTAATTTTATCTGTAAACAAGGCCTGTAATTCAGGTTTTGCCAATTGTTTTTTCACTCTTGGAATTAAAATATTAACGATATCCTGTTTGATTTTCGCTAACATCTTTCCTTCTTCATCAAAATCATCGTGTTGCGTAGAGATCACTATAGAATCAATTCTGATTGGAGTATTGTCATCAGAATATTCAATCGTTACCTGAGACTTAGCATCTGGACGAAGGTATTTAATTTCTGTATTTTCTCTTCTTAAAACTGCAAGTTCTAATAATAATTTATGTGCCAGATCTAAGGCCAGAGGCATGTAGTTATCGGTTTCTCTGGTAGCGTAACCAAACATCATTCCCTGATCACCTGCTCCTTGTTCTTCCGGATTTTTTCTTTCAACCCCCTGGTTGATATCGGCTGATTGCTCGTGAATGGCAGAAAGGATACCACAAGAATTGGCTTCAAACATATATTCCGATTTTGTATACCCGATTTTCTCAATTACTTTTCTTGCAATTTTTTGAACATCAAGATTTGCTGTTGATTTTACTTCACCAGCCAATACTACTTGTCCTGTAGTAACAAGTGTTTCGCAGGCAACTTTAGAAGAAGGATCAAAGGCAAGAAAATTATCAATAAGAGCGTCAGAAATTTGATCGGCTAATTTATCGGGAT
>JANYCO010000481.1 GCA_025360235.1 Cytophagales bacterium | reverse complement strand
ACAACGACGGCGATCTCGACATTATCAGCAGCTCCAATACTACCTTTACTAATAACACCAACTATGTTACCAAAATTTATAAAAATGATAACGGAAGTTTCAGTGACGCCAATTCAAATACTTTGACGCTAGTGGGATTATCGTCGTTGGCCGATTACGACAACGATGGAGACCTGGACTTTTTAGTGCTGGGAGGCGACGGAGTAACCTACAGCAGCTCGTTTTTTGAAAACAAGTTAATCGCAGGATCTGTACCGTTGGCGAGCAACGCCAATCAGGTTCCGGCAGCTCCCGGAAATTTACACTCCTCCATTTCCGGAAATAGCGTAACACTTAACTGGGATAAAGCCACGGATGCGGAGACTCCTCAAAACGCATTAACATACAGCCTTCGCATTGGTACTACTTCCGGTGGCAATGATATTATGTCTTCGTCTTCTTTAGCAAATGGATATAGAAAAGTGGTAGCGATGGGAAACACACAAACCTATAACAACAACGGAAGCTTCAGTAGAAACTGTCTACCCAGCGGCACGTATTATTGGAGTGTTCAGGCAATCGACAACGGCTATGAAGGTTCTGCATTTGCGGCTGAACAAAGTTTTACCATCAGCAACAGCGGTCCTTCTTTGGTAAATCTTTCTCCTACAAATAACGCTGTGAATGTTACTGCAAGTACAAACCTGATCGTTACTTTTTCAGAGAATATTCAAAAGGGTACAGGATTTATTAACCTCAGGGAAACCGCAACAGATTCATTAGTCGAAAGTTTTAACGTGGCAAGTTCTCCCTTACTAACAATCAACAATGCTATTCTTACAATCAATCCAACTAATAATTTACAAGGAGGCACAAGTTATTATATAGAAATTCCAACTACTGCTTTTTATGATCTGACGGTATGCAAAATAAATTATGGAGGAACACTTACTAAAAATACCTGGACATTTACTACTGCCGGAACATTACAGACGATCACGTTCAATTCTCTTATTACAAAGACTTTCGGTGATCCTACTTTTACGCTTACGGCAACTGCCTCTTCGGGGTTACCAATTATTTATTCCAGTACCAATCAAAATGTGGCGGTTGTAAATGGAAATGTAGTTACAATCGTCGGTCCCGGCACTACCACCATTGAAGCCAGTCAGGGAGGCAATGGAATTTATCTTCCGGCAACTGATGTATCTCATACCTTGTTGGTAAATAAGGCTCCTCAAACTATTACCTTTAACGATAATCTTTCTGCTATAAATAGCAACAGTGCTCCGTTTTCACTTCACGCCACTACCACTTCCCTTTTACCTATTACTTATACAAGCTCAAATCCGGCGGTAGCTGTAGTAAACGGAAATGTAGTCACTGTCATAGGCACTGGAACTGCTGTCATCACCGCAATCCAGGGAGGAGATAATGATTATCTGCCGGCTACTTCTAAAAATAACAACCTGACTATTTCTGTAGCTACTGCTGTTATTTCTGGAATGAATGTTGGAAATTATGAACTATTCCCTAATCCATCCGAAGGAATTTATTTTATCAAAGGAGATATAAGAGAGGGAGCAAAAGTGGAACTTACAAATTCCCAGGGCATCAGCAAAGAAATACTAATTGGGAAAAAAGATTATAATCTTTATGTAGTTGATATTACAACAGAGGCTGCAGGTCTTTATTTTATTACCATAACAACCTCTGACGAAAATCCATTACGATTCAAACTGATCAATTTTAAATAAATTAAACCTTGAAGGTCTTCGAAGACCTTCAAGGTTTACAAGATTATTTCCAATCGTTATATATACACAATGCTTTATACAACTTTCCTTTTTCTGCATATTTATGATCTGTGCGAGTCCAGGAGAGTTTTCATTTAAAATTTCATTAATCAATTTTAATTGTTTTGATGAAGGTCTTTTAAGATAAAAATCATCTGCAATGTTTTGCGGTAAAGGGAATTTAATATCCAAATAATTTAAAATAAATCCATATCCAAAATTGTAATTTTTTTCCATATTAGTTATTTTATTCAAGAGAATTAATAACAACAATCTATTAGTTGAACCTCAAGGTTCGTAATATCTTCGTACTCTTTTTGGAGATTATCAAACTTTGAATCGTGAGTATTTTCATCTTTTACTTTAAATCACTAGCGTTTTGATGTTAGCAATATAATAATTCTGTATTCTATATTTGACAAGGCTTTCAAGAATATTATTACCTAATACGATTTGAAAATTTAAAGACTTTAATTCTATTTAACTTATTATAAACAAATAAGTTATGAATTCAGGTCAATATGCATTTTCTCAATTAATTGCGTTATTATCTACAACAAGCTTTCGTACTTGTGTAAATAGATATAACGGAAATTATAAAGTAAAAGAATTTACTTGTTGGAAACAGTTTTTATGCATGATATTCGGACAGATTACACAAAGGGAAAGTTTAAGTGATACGATAATTTGTTTAGGTGCCAATGAAGATAAGTTATATCATCTTGGTATAGGTAAATTAATTCCTAAGAGTACTCTTTCCAAAGCAAATGAAAATCGAGATTGGAGAATATTTGCTGATTACGCTATGGTATTGATTGGTCAAGCTAAAGAACTTTACGTCAATGATAATTTTTCCGACCTTACGTTAACAAATAATATATTTGCTATTGATGCAACTACAATTGATTTATGTTTAAATACTTTTTGTTGGGCAACGTTTAGACAAACAAAAGCTGCTATAAAAATTCATGTTCAACTCGACATTAAAACGTCAATTCCAGAATTTATTCATATTACTAATGGAAGTATTCATGAAGTAAACATTTTGGACAAAATTGTTTTCGCTAAAGACAATATCTATTTATTAGATCGAGGATATCTTGATTTTAAACGACTATATAAAATACACCTCAGTGATGCTTTTTTTATCATTCGGAGTAAAGATAATTGTAATTTCAATAGAATTTATTCTAATGAATGTGACAAATCAAAAGGAATTATATGCGATCAAATTATACGACTTTCAAGTCACTACCCATTAAAATATTATCCAGTTAAATTAAGGCGAATAAAATATATTGATCCAGAGACCTCTAAAACACTCATATTTCTTACCAATAACTTAGAAGTTAAAGCCACAGAGATTGCTTTGTTATACAAGAATAGATGGAAGGTAGAATTATTTTTCAAATGGATTAAACAACATCTAAAAATAAAATCCTTTTGGGGACAAAGCGAAAATGCAGTTAAAACTCAAGTATGGATTGCGATAGCTACTTATGTACTAGTAGCTATCGCAAAGAAGAAATTTTGCATTCAAAATAGCCTTTACGAAATATTACAAATATTAAGCATGAGCATATTTGAGAAAAAGCCTATTAATGCTATGTTTGAGAGGTATGAAATACAGAAAAATAACACCGATTTAGATAATCAATTGAATATCTTTGAGTAATATCAAAACGCTAGTGACTTTAAATACCAAATAAAATCCATGTTCAGAACTTGTTCCCAACAAATATTTTTTGATTTTATCTTTATAATCTTTCCTTTTTGAAGCATTAGTAATTTCTGGATTGTGTAATAATTTAAGTTCTAACATTATTGGGCCAACAAATCCATAGCTTATTAATAGGTCTAATCTTCGATCATCATGTAATTGAACTTCTCTCTTTATATCACTATCCCTAAATCCCCTCTTCAATAGACCATTCTCAAACTGTATTTTAATTGTTTTTTGGACAATGTCTTCGCTTACATGAGTAGGTCTCCCACTTTTAGATTCGCCTTTTATTAAAGTTTTAGTTGGTTTATAAAAACCTTCATTCTTAATGAAATTTTTGATATCAGTATCTATTACCTCTTTGATTACAAACCAGACACCTTCTCTGAGATTATAGAAACTATTTCAAAATCTTTCTTTTCACAATACCCTTTCAAATCAGAAATCTGTCGTTCGTAATCCTGAGATAATTTACTAGTGCGAACATAAATACAGGCTTTTAACTTTGTCATAATCTGTCAATTTAAGTATCAAAATAAACTAATGTATTTGATGATACAGTAGTTTGTTATAAGACGTATTGACAATCAAAAGATACTATGCTTACCCTTAGGATTTAATTGATACACTTTTTACATAATATGTAGCGACTAACGGTTTCGTGGATTAAAATGAGGAAGAGATAGTTTCACAAGCTTCCAGCCAACCAAAATCTATTATCACTATATTCTAATGCTCGTCTAGAAGGAGTAATAAGTATTGTAGTATCTTGATTGAAGAGGACACCCTTATTAGTTCAAAAGAAGTAGCACCAATTTGCGAATTGTTAATGTAAAATGTGGTAGAATTTGAGTTTCTGTTAATCTCCTTCTTAATTAAATATTGCTTTAAACTCATGTTGGATTAGAATTGAACGAAATTTTGTAAGTATGCTGGTTTTGAGGTACTTTTGTTTATGAAAAATAACTGCAACACATTACATTAATAAGTATACATTACTTTATTGCCTCATATTGAGAAATCGAATAGAGTGGCGTATATACAATCGTTAGTGACAAGCATATAAACAACGTACAATATGACAGCAAATCAAGTAGACATCAAAAATCAAGTAATTGAATGTGAAGGCAAACTCTTAGACGCTTTTACTAATAAAGACCTAATTACTTTAGACATATTAATTCACGACAGTGCATTATTTATTTTACCTAACGGTCTTACCGCGACAAAATCTATGGTATTAGATAATTATCGAAAGGGTGACACTGCAATGAGCTCTATTAAATCAAGTGACCAAAAAATAAATTTG
>JANYCO010000433.1 GCA_025360235.1 Cytophagales bacterium | reverse complement strand
GTTGGATTATGATGGCCTTATTAATTCCATTATCAATCCAATCAATTCTTCTTTCTTCAAAAGTTCTTAATTCTTCTGGATAGTCAGGTCTGTCTTTAGTCAATTTAGCATTCAGCTTTTCTGAAAGATTTCTTAACTTGATATCTATATCTTTAAATCTGCTCATCGTTTCTTAATTTTTATCTTCCACATATAGACCCCCGTTTGCCGTAGCTTTTAGCTACGTGCTTAACTATATTGTGAGGCGTTCCGCCGGGCTAACACAACTAAGTTAAGTACTAAATATCGATAAAATAATCTATTTACCATTAATAATTTATTACTTTTGCATTTCATTTTTAATTTTTAAAAATCATGTCAGAAGGATATCAAATCAGAAATCAGGAAGCTATTCATTATTTAACCTGTTATATTTGTTAATATATCCCTTGTTATTTTTTGCTTGCACTATTAAACCTAAAAGTGTCATAAAAGCAAATGAAAAAGCCCCTTTATCTAAAGTGGATTCAATCGATTACATTGATATTGAAACAAATTTTCATCGTATGTCAAATGGAGAAGATTGCATAAAAGATAGTTTACTTCATTTGCTTAAGTCAGTTGAATTGGATACAACAAAATATTTTATAAAGTGATATGATGCTTTTTACTATAAGATTAATTGTTATAAAGACAAAAGCAATTTGCCGGCATGCATATGTAATCCTTTAAATCCTAACCTTGGTTTCTTAATCTTGATTTCTAAAAACAATAATTCAGCATCTGTATTGAATGTTAATTATGATTTTAATGCAGGTGGTACTCCCTATTACATGGATTTTAAAATAGATGATTCAGGGACAATCTATTTAAAAGAAGAAATGGTAACCGAAGGTTATGATGAACAAGGTAGATATATCGAAACAGATGAATTAGTTGGAAATCATATCGTAAAAGTTTTACTGGATAGAATTCTTTATAAAAGGAAAGAAGATTAAAAGTATAAATTATGGCTGAAAATTTAGTCTCCAGCATTCGCGTAGATTAATAAATTTCCAGAAAGGCAGTCCTTTACCCCACCTTTAGGGTACCCCCACCCACTCTATATGTAGGGTTACCTACCAAAAAGCTGGGCCAGCCAACCTTTTACCTAAGGCTTCCTACAGTCAGGCTCGGCTCTTCTGTCTGAAAGGTAGAACGACGGAGATTATAGCCAGGGTTTCCTGCCAAAAAGGTGCGTGCTTCCACAGTAAGGACAGGATGACGGACCTTTTTGATAGTATGATCTATGATAAAGGTAGACTGATTAAGGGTAGAGGTGGGAAAGAGAGCCAAAAACACTTTGCCATTGTTGGAGAAAAAGCTTCAACAAGGGCGAAAAAGACACCAGTAATGGGAACATAAATCCTATTCATCTTTTTAATCTTATAAATCCTAGTTCAGACCACTTTTCGTTTAAATAGCATTTATTTGCACCTAAACACCCCCTCCACCTTTAATATTATTAAAATAGAAAGTCCATATTTTAGGGGTTCAAATCCTGTAAATTAATATTGATTATCAATAGTTTAATAAAATATTTACCAGTATCGATTCTTGATTTTTTGGATACAATTGGTTTTAATGTCGCGGAAGGCCTTCCTTTGATTCGTAATAAAAAAACTAAGAATCTTCTTAGGATCAAGATAGTAAATAGTTAAACCTTTTAAACAATTAGATAATGAAAAAATTGATACTTTCAGGAACAGCCTTACTACTTTCTTTAGGCTTAACCTATGGCCAGTGGCAAGCTACTGGTGGTCATGATGACTTTGCTTCTACAACAGAATATGCTAACGGACCAAATGGAGAAGGATTATCATGGTTTGAAACAACCGGAGCTACTTCATTGGTAATAACTCGTCCAGGAACTGGCGATGGCTTTTTGAATATCGCTGCTACAAGTGCTGGAGGAGCAGGTAACTACCCTCTTTTTGGTGTTAACTTTGGTGCTTCAGGCCCAACTAATTATACAGTTGACCTTTCTACAAATGCAAACATTAAATTTGATATCGAAAACGTATCTTCTCAGTTGATGTTTGCTGCAATAACGTTACAAGATGTTAATGGTATAAAAGCAGAAATTGAACCAGATGTTTCTGATGTTTTAGTTACAACAGCTTATGGAGACAATGATGGAGCGGTTCCAACTGTTCACTATTACCGCAAGGCATTAAATGGTTTTACGTTAGCGGGAAACACAAGAAAAACGATCACAATTAACTTGTCTTCTGTAGCAAGTGCAATTGGAGGTTTGACGGTAGGTAATTATACAAACTGTGGTACAGGTCCTTACTATTGTCCGACTACTTCTTATGCTATTGATGCTACACAAATTCAATCTATCTTGTTTACTGTAAATTTTGGAAACAACGACATTAGCGTTTCTGAAGGTGATGGTAATCCTGTTTTTGATACAAATATTTCAGGTGCTTCTATAAACGCATATACCGGAACTATTAAATTACATGATTTCAAATTAGGAACCGTAACAACAGGTGTAAACGAAGCGATTATAGGAGGTTCATTATTAGTATATCCTAATCCTGCAAAAGAAGTATTGACAGTATCCTTCGAATCTTCAAGTGCAGCAAATGTTTCTTTAACTGATATCACAGGGTTTCCGGTGTACTCAGCTTCTGCAATAGTTGGTTCAAACAATTTCAATGTAAATACTTCTGGTCTTTCAAAAGGTATGTACATCTTGAATATTGCAACTGAAAATGGCAAAGTTGCTCGTAAGATAACTATTGAATAATTAATTATTATTTGTAATAACTTGCAGGGAACTAAAGAGAAATTTA
>JANYCO010000428.1 GCA_025360235.1 Cytophagales bacterium | reverse complement strand
TTGTTTTTATAAAAATAAGCACTCCTGAAGCGATACAAAAAATGGGTATTAGGGGACTGGTATACAGTAATATCTTTACGGCGGTATTATATTGATTAAACAAAGCGAGCACTACGATTGAACCGGCCAAAGGATAAAGCAATATAAATACGGGATAAAATTTGGATAAATTTTTTCGGATATTTAATAATTTGTCGGCGAAAAGAATGGTAAAAACGAAGAAACCATAATAAGCAATATTGTAATTATTGAATATTGGATAATCGGGCCATAAAAACTGGAATGTATATTCAAAGTCTATAGCAGTTATTATGGCTATGCTAAAGACGCAGAGGACGTAGTATATGTGGATAGTTTCTTTTAGCCAAAAATAAAACAACAAGTTTGATAAAATGGTGAGCATGGCTATGCCAAAATAAATCCAATGAAAAATGGAGTAGTAATAATACTGGTCATAATAATTTTTAAAAGTGGAAATTTTCAAAGGAATGGAAATCATTCCTTCTGTTTGAATTCTAACAAGTATTTTGTCGGTACCTCTTTCAATGAGAAAATTCGGAAAATTATGTTTCAGATAACGAGAATTAAATTTAAAATGGTCACCGGATTGTTTTCTGGATAGTAATTGATCGCCAGAAAAAAAATAAATATCAAGGCTATCCAAATGTGCATTTTCAATAGAAAATAATAAGTCGCTTTCCGATTTGTTTAGCTCGATTAATACCCACGTTGGCAGCGCTGTATAGCCGAGGCTTATTGTTTTTTCATCAGTGTGTTTAAAGCTATTATTCCTCGGGATGTTTGTAATCGTGAATTTTCTTGCTGAATCAGTATAATAAGAAACTTTGAAATCAATATCTGTATCATTATCTCCATATGAATAATTGCAATAGCCAACTATGGCAAATAAGCATAGAATGGCCTTGTATATCCAATTGAATTTATTGTTCATTTGTTAAAGAGAAACCTAAAATGCATCGTAGAAAGAGATATAGTAATTAGAAGTATTGCTACTCATACCATATTCAATTCTCATATACATGTTATTTTTCTTGAATATACGAAATCTGAAACCTCCACCATAATTTTCTCTGATATTTTTTAAATTCAGTTGAGCAAAGGAACTTGATACTTCAGATGCTCCACCAAAGAGTGAAGCGCCAAACCATCTCCAGATACAAAAACGGTACTCACCCTGAAGACTAATCAACGAATGGTCCCTATACATGTTTGGGTGATATCCTCTTGCAGAAATGTTTGACAAATAACGGAAAGGAACATTCCCTCTTGAGTCTTTTATTACAAAATTGAACCCTAAGATATTGTATTTTTTTGGAGTGAGGTTGATGAATTTTCTCGCATCAAAACTGAATTGTTCAAAATTGTAATCGCTTCCAAAGGCAGGTTTGAATAAACTATAATAGACATCTACGTATAAACCTTTTCTGGAAGACAATATATTGTCTCTCGAATCATGTCGAACCCTCAAGCCTGGCGCTGAAATAGTATAAGAATCCAGTCCTTTGGGTTTGTTCATGTCCGCAATTCCATATTTGGGAAATTTCATACTGAATAAATTTTCATAGTTATAGGTTAGTCCAACGAACCATTTTTTATATACATTTCTAAGTACATTCGGATTCATGTACCATAAACGGTAACTGATAAATTCTTTATTTCCGGGAGCTACATTATTACCTGTTCCAAAATAGAGTTCCGGAAGATAACTGTAATAAAACCATCCGTTTAAATAATATTTTTCATTCTTGGTAAAAATATCACCTCCTGTACTAAACCTGTATTGGTGAAGCTGAGAGTACAACCCAAATACATAAAGATTGGATAGCCTAAGTGTTGAATCTTTTCTGTCCGTTTTAAAAACAGTTACAACTCCACCGTCTACATAAAAGCCGCTTTCAGGATCTTTAGAAGGAAGGGCAAGGCCTGCAAAGGAAAATTGCTTTTCTTTTTTTGTGGAATCCTTAGTACCTTTTTGCGCAAGGACATGAGCAACGGAGACCAGTTCTATAAAAGATAATAGTACTCCAAAGAGGAGTAATTTTGTTGGTTTATTCAAAATTAAAAAGAAGTTTAGGTGCTTCAACTATATTAATAAGGTAGTACAAGTTTGATTGAAATAGTCTTTTAAACAAGCAATTATTAGTAAAGTTCGGGCTTAAAAGGCCTATTTGGATGAAAAAATGTGCTGGGTAATATAATATTAGTGCTTATAAGCCAAATACTTATAAAATAGTTAGTTTTTTATTATTGTATTAAAATAAAACTTTTGTACCTTTGCCCTTCCAAAAAAATGGACATAAATAAAATAATTATAAAATGCCTACTATTCAGCAATTAGTAAGAAAAGGAAGACAAAAACTTAAGTGGAAGTCTAAATCACCTGCGTTGGATTCTTGTCCTTTTCGCAGAGGTGTATGTACAAGAGTGTACACTACTACTCCTAAAAAACCAAACTCTGCAATGAGAAAGGTTGCAAGGGTGAGATTAACTAATAAGAAAGAGGTCAATGCCTACATACCAGGAGAAGGTCACAACCTTCAGGAGCACTCTAT
>JANYCO010000408.1 GCA_025360235.1 Cytophagales bacterium | reverse complement strand
TACCGTTCATTGGTATAGGCATAATATTTCTTCTTTAGGATATTCTCCGTGCCCTTCTATTACAGCTAGTTTTTTAAATTTCTCATTTGTAAGTTTTCGTATCGCAGAGATCAATTCGAATTCTACTCCTTCTACGGATTGATTGAGTTGCTCCTGTTCAGGGAGCATTCTGTTGCCTTTTAGAAATAGGGCCGGAGTTTCCTTTTCTTTATAGGAAATTATTGCTCCCGGAAATAAATATTTTTCTTCTTTGGTGCCTTGTTTCTCTTCCAGTGAATATTTTGGCGTTATACCACGCTGAACGAGTTGTCCGTAAAAACGTTTTCTAATAGTTATATCTTCTTCTTTATTTGGGTTGGTAAATTTGTATTCCAGATTCCCTCCACTATACACTTTAAATTCATCTAATTTTTCCTGAATGGTCTTTTTGAGTCTTTCATAGTTTGGATTCAACTCTCCATCAAGAAAAACCTCTACACGAATTTTGTCGTCCAATTTCCCTAATATTTCTTTAGATGCCGGTGATATGGAATAACGTTTGTCTTCAGTAAAATCCCAACGGAAAAAGTAAGTACTGGTAATAATGTTCACAAACAAGATAATGCCTGCTAATAATAAAAATTCAATGCTGTCTGCTCTTTTCTTTTTCATATTACCATTTTCTGCTTCCCAGTACCAGATTGGTAGATACTAGCATAAGTAAGGTTATACTGATGAAATATATTAGGTTTCTTGAATCAATTACGCCTTTACTTAAAGCCGCATAATGATAGGTAAGGCTAAATTGTGACAGAAAAGAATTAGATCCTTCCCAAAGATCCAGGCTAGCCAAACGACTAATGCCATCGTAGAAAAAATAACAAACGATAAGCGAAATAATGAAGGAGAAAATTTGATTATTAGTAATGGAAGAGGAAAGAATCCCTATCGATGTGTATACGCCTCCTAATAAGAGAAGTCCAATATAAGAACTGAATACCGCTGCCGAATCAATATTCCCAACTGGATTTCCAAGTGAATAAACGGAGAAATAATAAATGAGGGTTGGGATTAGGGCTACAGCTACCAATGTAAAGGAAGCGAAATATTTTCCTAAAATAATTTGCCAGTCGGTAAGTGGCTTTGTCATTAATAATTCAATAGTACCATCTTTCTTTTCTTCTGCGAAAGTACGCATGGTAATAGCCGGAATAAGTAATAGATAAGCAACAGGTCCGAAAGTGAAAAGACTTTCCATGTCTGCAAATCCATAATCCATAACGTTGGAATCAGGAAATACCCACATGAATAAACCGATAAAAGTTATAAATACAATCATCACCAGATAGGCAATGAGGGAATTTAGAAAACCTGTAATTTCTTTTCTGTAAATACTGAACATAAAATGTGTTAAGGTAGTAAAGTGTTAATGAGTTAGAGTTGTTAGAACAATGACACTTTTAAACCTTTGGCAAGTTAGGAAAAGATGGTTTAAGATACAAGATGTTGTCAGATGCAAGATACAAGATGTCAGATAAGGGGAGATTTTTCTATTGTATTGTTATCTAGTATCTTGTATCTAGCATCAAGTATCTCTTTATGAACTAAACGAAGAGTGCAGACTTACCACTTCGCCAATTACAATTACAGCTGGAGAACTTATTTGTTTTTGTTCAACAATACTTACTATAGTACTTATTTTTCCGATAGCTACTTTTTCTTCTGGTAAAGTCCCATTCTGGATGATGGCTACTGGTAAATTTCCTTTCCCTTCTTTAATAAAGATTTCTGTAATTTCTTTTAGTTTGGTCATGCCCATCAACACTACTATGGTGGCCGTAGATTGGGCCGCAATCATAATATCTGAAGATAATTCATGTTCACGTGTAGTGCCGGTTACTACCCAAAAACTTTCGTTAAGTCCTCTGCGCGTAAGGGGTATTCCTTGCAGTTCTGGTACAGAGTAAGAACTGGAAATGCCTGGAATGATTTCTGTTTCCAGACCAAAGAATTTGGCGTACAATATTTCTTCGTGTCCACGTCCAAAAATAAAAGGGTCACCACCTTTTAAACGTACTACATGTCCGTATTTTTTTGCATTTTCTACAATGAGTGCATTGATGTCTTCCTGTTTAAATTGACATACCCCTTTTTTCTTACCAACAAAAATTCGAATTGCTTTTTCAGGAACATACTTTAGAAGATCGGGATGAGCCAAAGCATCATACAACACTACGTCGGCAGAGGATAAGGCTTTTACGCCTTTCACACTTATTAAATCAGGATCACCAGGACCGGCGCCGACTAGGGTTAGTTTTGGAATCATTGAATTATGAATTATGAGTTTTAAGTTATGAATTAAAAATTACTACATTAATAACTCATAACTTAAAACTCATAATTACTTCACTTCTACTTGTTGGTTTCTATACTCTTTTATTTTTGATACAAATTCTTTCGCTTCCGCTAAAAATTGGGCAGCAAATTCTTTGGTAGGTTCTTGTTCGCTCATTCTGAGAAGCTGTTTAGAAAAACTTCCGGAGGCAAGGAAAAATTTACCTGTTTTTATCAATTTATCTTCGAAGTCGTTGATGATACCAATCTGTGTATTGCAGTTGATACCTTCTCCTGTTAGCAATGCTTTCGCTCCACTCACGCAGGTTGCGTAGGAAGAATAGATAGAGTCAGCATAAGAATTTCTCTCGAAACCTTTTATGGCCCATTTTAGTTTATCTTCTGTATCGGTAATTAATGTTCCTATAAGATCAAGCATTACACCAGCACATTCG
>JANYCO010000398.1 GCA_025360235.1 Cytophagales bacterium | reverse complement strand
CTGCAAAGTTTAACGAAGAAGTGCCCTGGAACATAACAGTAACAGGGATGACCAGTGGTTCATTTAAAAAATTTGTAGGTTATGGGAATGCCATTAATGTATCCTGGAAAGGAAACCCTGATACACTTGTGTTTTTTAAGGTGGAACAATGCAAAGTAGAATTTAAAATTGCCTGTAAAGACCCTGTCGTAAGAACTTTCAACATTACAACTGCAAACACTTTTGCTCAATTTGATTATCTTGGTTATAATGGAGATGTGGGTGCACTCGGTACCTTAGGAGGTTCTGGTCCGATTTATGGATATCCTCAACCTACAATTCCACCGACTCCTTTAAATGCACAGACTACTATTGTTTCTAATTTAAATTCGCCTGATGGAGGGAATTGTTTATGTACCCATGGTAATTCACTAGGACCAACCACGTCAAATGCTCCGGTTTGGTATTTCGGAGGTTTTGATATTGGGTTGCCAGGATTAGCTACTTATATAGATTCTGATCCTCAGAATGTTTATTTTAATTGTTTTGTTAATGTTAAAGGCAGTCAGCTTACTGCACCAGTGATAGTCTTTACTGAAGGGTCAGCACAAAGATCTATATTACTTAAAGTATTTGGAAGTGGATGGCAATATGTTTCCTTTAAACTGTCTGATGCAAGTGTAGTCAATCCGCAGAATATAAGTATAGTGAGTTTTACCTTGAACTCTACTCCTAATAAGGCAACATCAGGAGATATGTGTATTGACTTCATTAACTTTACTAATGGAGGTCCGTTTATAGGAACAAAAAAGTAGAGTAAGTCTCTTAAAAAAAACAAAATATAAAGGCAGACCATTATGGTCTGCCTTTATATTTTGTTTTCCCTAGGCTACTGTCAGACCGGCTCTGCTCTCTCGCAAAATGCCGTCAGACAGCTTGTAGCCATCATCAAATCATTCTTATTAAAAATAATAAGAATAATAACCCCGCTGACCATTAGAAGTAATTCCTTCTATAACCACTCGACCTCTTATTTTTTCTAAGATCTCCACCACTTCTTCCGGAGTACTTACAGCCACTTTGTTGATAGAGGTGATAATAAACCCTTCCCCAAGACTAAGTCTTCTTATAAGGCCGTTTCCTACTTTTACTATACGTATGCCATTGGTAATACCTAATTTCTCCTTTTCTACTTTGGAAATGATCTCAAAATCAGCTCCAAGTGATTCTGATTTATACGTTTCTCTTTTTAAGATCTCAGTAGTTCCTTCGCGGTTAGTAAGGGTAAGATGATTCTCATAGATCTTATTTTCTCTTTTATACACTACTTTAATTTTATCCCCCGGACTGAAATAACTCAGGTATTCATCAAAACTTCCTTTGCTGTTTATATCAAACTCGTTTAGTTTTAAAATGACATCGTTCTTTTTTAAACCCATCTTCTCAGCCGCACCTTCTTTTTGGATGTAGGTAGCAATTACTCCATTCAGATTGTCTAATTTTAATTTATCGGAATAAGTTGTATTTATTTCGTCTACTTCAGCACCAAAGAAAGGCTTCTGAACTTCACCGTATTTGCTAAGATCTTTCACGATTTTTTTTACAATGTCTACCGGCACAGCAAATCCATAGCCAGTATAGGAACCTGTTCTGGAAAGAATGGCCGTATTGATACCAATCAACTCTCCACGTACATTTACTAGTGCACCACCGCTATTACCTGGGTTGATAGCCGCATCCGTTTGTATGAAAGATTCAATTGGAAACTGACTATTTACAACATTTATATTTCTGCCTTTAGCGCTTACTATTCCAGCAGTGACTGTTGACGTAAGATTGAATGGATTACCAACCGCTAAAACCCATTCTCCTATTTTCAAATCTTTTGATGCGCCTAACTTTACAGCTGGTAAATTTTGCGCTTCTATTTTCAATAAAGCCAAATCTGTTGATGGATCTGTACCAATCATTTTTGCCGGATAGGTTTTCTTTTCATACACCACTTCTATCTTGGTGGATTTATCAATTACATGGTTGTTGGTGATGATGTATCCATCAGAACTATAGATCACACCAGAGCCGGAACCTTCCACTTGTTGCGCACTTCCTCCAAAATACATATCAAACCAATTTGAAGTGTTCTGAGTAGAGAGTGTATTGATGAATACAACATTCTTGGTACAAAGCGCCGATGCCGCAGTAAAATCTTCGTTATGCTTTATGTCTTGATACGTAGTAATCGAAGCAAGGTCTACTTCTGGTACACTGGATTGATTAATATAATAACTCTTTGCTGGAATTACCGCATTATAGATAAATGCACCAGCTATGCCGGAAATAAAGGCGATCAATATGATTTTCAATTTAGACATCTTTTGATAATGGTTAATTGTTAATGATTAATTGTTAATGATAAATGATCAATAGGAATACTTATTTTTTTAAAACTCTACCACAAATTTCTAATTTTTAGTTTGATTTTTCAATTAACAATTAACCATTTATAATTATAAACTACTGAACCTGCCAAAAATACTCAGAGGCAGTTTCTTCCCCGCCTGGTCTTCTAAATATAATTCTCCGATCTCAGGGTTTTTAATGGGGCCGAAAATACTTTTCATGAGCGTCTCCACAATCAAGGCTGAAAAGCCAATGGAATATAAATTGAGAATAAAGAAATGATTTTCTTTGTCCAGTAATTCATTACAACCTTTCAGAATCTCATTTAGCTGTTCTTCAATAATCCATTTTTCCCCGTTTGGTCCACGGCCGTAGGAGGGAGGGTCCAAAATAATAGCCTGGTATTTATTGCCTCTGCGCACTTCACGCTGAACAAATTTCATAGCATCTTCCACCACCCATCGAATATCTTTAAGTCCGCTTGCTTCCATATTTTCACGACCCCAGGAAATTACCTGTTTCACTGAATCTACATGCGTAACATCCGCTCCTGCTGCTTTGGCCGCCAATGAGGCTCCGCCTGTATAAGCAAATAAATTAAGTACTTTTGGAGGAGTATTAAATAATTTTACTTTTTTATAAATATAATCCCAATTGGCCGCCTGTTCAGGAAAAATTCCTACATGTTTGAAAGAAGTGAGTCCTAAACGAAAGCAAATTTTAAAATCTTTTGGTTGATATTGAATGTTCCACTGCTCTTTCATGCCCTTTTTAAGAACCCATTCTCCCTTTTCCGGATTGCCCGATTCCTTACGAAAATCAGCATTTGAGAGCTTATTCCAATCATTTTCGGAGAGGGAAGTGTCCCAAACCGCCTGTGGTTCGGGCCTTGATAAAATAAAAGAACCAAATTTCTCTAATTTTTTGTAATTTCCGCTATCGATTAATTGATAGTCTGTAAAATTTTCGGGTTTTAAAAATAACATTGGAACAAATTTA
>JANYCO010000381.1 GCA_025360235.1 Cytophagales bacterium | reverse complement strand
AGCGACCAGCCCGGAGCGAGCTATTATCTTCCTCATTTGGTAATTGTACATAAAAGTTATACAAAATTAGACGGCACAAAAGAAACAATTTTTCGAAACACAAAAGACTTATACACCTGGTATTCCAGTCTTACCAACGCTGTCGACAACAACAAAGACGCATTGAAAGCAACGGTCGATAAATTAGTAACAGGAAAGACCACTGACATGGACAAAATAGAAGCTATGTTTTATTGGGTGCAGGAAAATATTCGTTACATCGCTTTCGAAGACGGTATTGCAGCCTACAAACCTGCTTCCTGTCAGGATGTATTCAATAATAAATTTGGCGATTGCAAAGGCATGGCCAATCTTCTAAAAAATATGCTGGTCCTGGCAGGATACGATGCACGCCTCACCTGGATTGGCACCAATCATATTGCTTATAACCATTCTACTCCTGCGCTGATCGTTGACAATCACATGATTTGTACTTTGCTCCTGAAAGATAAAAAATATTTTCTCGACCCTACGGAAACCTATATCGCGATCAGCGATTATGCGCATAGAATACAGGGAAGAGAAGTTTTGATTGAAAATGGAAGTACTTATATTCTTGATACCGTTCCCTCTTTTAGTAAAGAAAGAAACACCATACGGATCGACCAAAAGTTTACAATGGAAGACGAACTACTCAAAGGTTCTTCAAGAGATGTATACAACGGCGAAGGAAAAACCTCTATTATCCGAAGTTACAATCTTATGAAGTCAGATAAACGAGAAGAATCCATAAAAAAATACCTCAATGAAAATGATAAAAACATGGTCGTATCAGCAATCTCTATGACTGATATGAAAGACAGAAAAAATCCTCTTGAATTTTTTTACGATATGTCTTTAAAGAATCAGGTGAGTTCGATGGACAATGAAAAGTATATTACATTGGATTATCAGAAAGAATATAAAAATTTCATTTTTGATACTACGAGGGTTAAGGATTATGTTTTTGATAATAAATATTATCTCGTAAAAACAATTGCTTTTAAAGTACCCGATGGATACAAAGTAAAATACCTTCCTTCTAATCTTGACAAATCCCACAAAGATTTTTCCGTTAAAATTTCCTATACACAAAAAGACAATGAGGTTTTATACAAAAAAGAAATCGCTATAGACAACGCCATCATCCGTAAAAAAGATTTTCTTCTTTGGAACAGCTACATCAAAGAATTAAAGAAAATTTACAACGATCAAATAATCATTACTAAAAAATAATTTATGAAAATTAACCAATCACTCTCTTCGCTTGTGGGGGTATTATTTTTACTATTGTCTTATACCAGCTATGGGCAAAATGAAAAGTCAACT
This sequence comes from Cytophagales bacterium, assembly GCA_025360235.1. GTDB lineage: Bacteria > Bacteroidota > Bacteroidia > Cytophagales > Cytophagaceae > JANYCO01. The sequence continues at coordinate 4,442 of JANYCO010000381.1, read as the reverse complement.
TATTTAAATCTCATTGGTGACTGGGACAAAGATTTTGAAAAAACTGAAATTCCAGAAAAGTGGGCCAACGAATCTGCTGTGATCCTTGCTGAAAAGCAAGACTACAGCAGCACTAAAATTATTTCCAATGACCTCACCTGGAGATCTTCTTTTCGCAGACGCATCAAACTGCTTGACAAAGCTGCAGTGGATGAATTTTCCTTTTTTTACTTTTCAGGAGAAATTAACAAAAGGCAGGATTTTGCAATGGAACATTATGTGATCTTTGATTCGCTTCAAATCCTTGTAACGAAACCAAACGGCAGTTCAAGATTGGTGGATCTTTCAAAAGCAGTAAAAGTAGAAAAAGATGTAAAAATTCCTGCCATCTACCGAACCGGCTCTTCAAGTTCTTATCAAAAAATAGCCATCCCAAATCTGGAAACCGGTGACATCATTGACTATTGTTCTATCAGCAAGTTTCAACCATGGATAAATGCGATTGGTACTTATTTTGGCTTTTCTCCTTTTCTTTATGTGGTGAACAATGTTTACCCAACCGTAAAACATAAACTAAATGTAATTTATCCTACCAACCGAAAATCTTTTGGTACAGGCTACATGAGTCTTTATTTGAATACTTCCAACGGAGTACCTCCATTAAAAAAAGAAACCATAGGAGACATGCACCGGTTTTATGTGGAGATGGAAAATATTGAAAAGGATAAAAATGAACGCTGGTACTATGAATACCGCTCTGCTCCTACCATCAAAGGACAACTATTTTACATAAAATACAAAGAAGATCAAAAGGTAACAGGTCTCTTTAAACCAATTCCATTTGGCGTAAAAGAATCCATTTCCAACGACGAAGTGTTGGAGTATATCTTTGATGACTATGCCTATCCTGCAAACAACTACAGTGCTGCCAACTTATCCGGAATGATTTTAAAATACCTCAACAAATTCCATAAGGGGCTTGAAGATAATGATGAAATCGTAAAAGAATCTTATTACTATTACAGGACACTGGTAAACCTTAACCCTCCCGGAGTTCTTGTAAATGCCAATTCCAATGAAATCTTTATTAAGACCATGCAATTGGTTTTCAAGAAAAAAGAAATTGATTATACACTTGTTGCTGGTGTAAGCAGAAAAATTGGAACACCCGAAAAACTTTTATTAAGGGATGAACTTTATATGATGATCAAGCCCTCATTAAAGAAACCAACTTTTATGTACATCCCCGATATCGCTGCCAACCTCGGTGACCTCGACGGAAACCTGCAAGGCATTAATGCTTATGAAGCAATAATCAATAAAGATCTTGAATCGTCCTCCATAAAGATGATCACATTACCACTGAGCAATGCTACTCAAAATGGCATTTGGGAGACGGATGAATATACGATTGATGAAGAATTTGAGATCATAAAAGTTAACAACGAAAAAAGAGCCAAAGGTGAAAACCGGTATGATATTTATAATTCTATCTTAATCTCCGACGAATACGAAGACAACGATATCCAAACCTATTATAATCCTGATTATATTCCTTCTAAAGAAAAAATAAGAAACTCTAATAAGAAAGCCGATGCCAACAGAAGAGAATCTGCTTCCTACGAAGAGACGAAAGCGGAACGACTGAAAATTTTAAAGAATAGTGTAGAAGAAGATTTCGAAATAGAGTCTTACGATGAATATAAATTAATTCAGGATGGACGGAGTTACAATAAACAAGATCTGGTGATCCAACAGAAATTTAAAATAAAAGGACTACTTCAAAAAGCCGGCCCAAACTATGTATTCAAGGCGGGCAAACTTATTGGTGGACAAGTAGAGATCAAAGAGGACGAGATGAAAAGACAGTTTGACATTTACATGAATGTTCCAAGGTCGTTTAACTATTCTGTTACTGTTAATATTCCTGAGGGGTATGTAATGGAGGGAATTGAAAAATTAAATTTCAACGTAACCAAACCTTCGGGAGCTTTTATTGCTAAGGCTACTATGGAAGGGGCTAAATTAAAATTAGAAGTATCCAAAATTTACAATCACAATTTTGAGAAAAAAGAAGACTGGGGAACCATGGTTGAATTTTTGGATGCTTGTTATGATTTTACGGAGACGAAAGTATTTATAAAGAAGAAGGAATAATTATACATCATTGCGAGGAGCCTTTCCGCCCTTGGCGGATTGGCGACGAAGCAATGACGTAGTTTAAATTACAGAGAAATAGAATACAATTTCAACTTTTTAAAACTCGGTATAGCAACTTGTTTTCTTTCAAATTGCAAAATTCCATCCTCTTCCATTTTGTTGATAAGTGTAGTAACCGTTTGGCGGGTAGAACCAATAAGACTAGCGATGTCGGCGTGGGTGAGGTAATTTTGAATCGCGATTTTATCGAGTGCTTCCGGATTATTATTTTCAGAAAACGTTATAAAAAATTCTACCAATCTTTGTTTCACATCTTTGAAAACAATATTGGACAAACGGTTTTGAAGTTTTTTAAATTTAAGTCCTACAAGTTTTGTAAATGAAATAGCGAGGTCCGGACGTTTTTTTAAAATTTCTTCAAAGTCTGCAATTGTAAAACTACAAATAGACGCTTCGCCTTTTATTGCTTGCGCAAACTCTCCTTCGTTGTCATAATTTTCCAATCCAATCTGACCAAAAACATCTCCTTCTTTCAAGACCTCCCGGATCACTTCATTTCCTTGTTCGTCGTAATAGCCAATTTTGATATACCCTTTTTTCAAAAAATAAAGACGATCAAGACTGGATTTATCAAAGTAAACGTATTCGTTTTTCTTTGGCTTCAAATAGCCAGTAACAATATTCAGCTGACTACATTCTTTGTAGGTAAGTTGCTTAAACAGAACATGGTTTCTAAGTAATATAAAATTGACTTCTGAGTTCATAGATTAGTCATTAACAATTAATCATTATTAATTAATTATTATAAAAAACTACCATCCTCCCCAGCTTCCACCAGCTCCTCCACCAAAGCTTGTAAGTTGTGATGCAGGGATAGAGAATGGGCCAGTTCCTTTTTTGAAATCATCGAAGGTGCTGTGTGCAGGTTTTAAATGGTTCATAAGCATTAAAGCAGAAATAAACCCGATTTTTTTCGTTCCAAAGTGATTTTTCTTGAATTGAATATATTGATAAAACGGAAAAAGAATAAGACAGAAAAGAAAGATCCCTATTGTAAAAGGATAAATACTGTACTTGTCATCAGACTTTAGTTCGGTATCTGTTAATCTTCCAGTAATGTGATTGGCAATGGCATCGGCTGCAATATTGAAGCCTTCATAATATTCTTTTCTCTTAAAATGAGGTCTCATATAATGATCCTCAATTTTTCGGATTATAAAACTATCAAATTTCGTTCTGAATTTAGAACCTGGGATAATAGCATAACCGCGGTCTTCAACATCAAAAAGAATAAAAATTCCATTTTCTTTATCGTTGGCATCTTCCCATTTATCGGCTAGCTCTTTGGCATAAATGCCTGTTTCTATATCTTTGATTGATTTAATGGTAACAATAAAAATTTCAACCCCTAAAGAATCATTTAATTTTGACAGTTTAAATTCGAGTGCTTCAGTTCGTTTTGATTCACCTAAAACACCTGCCATGTCGTTCACCAGTCTTTTAGGTTCCGGGCGAACAGGCACCACAATGGAATCTTGTGCTAATACAGAACCAGCACATAAAAGAGAAAAAATCAGTAAGAGAAAGTTTCTTAACATTTATTTTATTTTTTAAGTAACAACAAAATTAAAACACCACACTTATCTTACCAGTCACCACTGGCACCGCCACCGCCAAAACCACCGCCACCGAAACTACCACCGCCACCACCAAAGCTTCCGCCTGAACCTCCACTGTATCCGCCGCCACCGTAGTAAGAACCTCCAGAAGAATAACGGGAATAACCACCGCCTGAACGTTTTCTAAGAAAGGTAAATAAGATAAACCCAAAGAAAAGCAAAACATAGATCCAATCACTTCCTTTTCCTGATTTCTTCAGATCGGCTTCAGAACCATCTCTTGTATATGCATTGGAAGCCCTGTTCATGATTTCACTGATTGCAGCGTCCAATCCTCCGGCATAATCATTTTGCTTAAAAGCAGGTTTCATAAGATTTGTGATAATCCACTTTGCTTTTGCATCCGGCAAGAACTCTTCCATCCCATATCCGGTCTGAATTGTCATCTTATGGTTTTTAGGATCTGTGCATACCAAAATAAGAATTCCGTTATTTTTTCCTTTCTGACCAATGCCCCAGCTTTGCCCCAGACGTTGGGCATAATCTGCTACATCGTATCCGTTAAGGCTAGGTATAATAACTATTGCAATTTGAGTAGAAGTAGAATCGTTGTAAGCACTTAATTTCGACTCCAATGCATTTGCATTGCCTCCCAAAATTCCTGAATAATCATTTACAAAGCGC
>JANYCO010000363.1 GCA_025360235.1 Cytophagales bacterium | reverse complement strand
CTCCGTCTTTAAAAGACCATTTCCATCCGGTAATAGTTGTGTCCCCTGTGGAGCTTTCTGAAAAATTAAGCGTGGCAGGTGTGCATATTAAATTATCATCAACAGCAGGAAGTACATTCATGTCAAAGACTTTTACGGTCTTAATTAATGTATCTTTGCAACCATTAATATCTTGTACTATTAGTTTTACAGAGTTATACCCCGATGCTGGAAATCCAAAATTTCCTATTGGATTGGAAGATGTAACGGGCCTTAAGTTAGTAACAGGAGGGAATTGCCATGTATATCCTGTATAACAGGTAGCATCTACATCCTTAGAGCTTGAAGCATTAAAGGATGTAGATGCTCCAAAACATAAAAGAGAATCGTTTACTACTTTAGCTTTTATCTTTCTTGCTTTTACGGTTGCAACATCTGTAGTTGGGGCACAGCCGCTGGCGGGATTCGAAGCAGTAAGCGTAACATTGTAATCACCGGAAGATAGGTACGTATGAATTTCTGTTGTGGCATTTCCGTTATTACCATCGCCAAAATTCCATAACAAGGTTGTTGCATTTAGGCTTTTGTCAGTAAATGTATATTTGTAAGGATCAGAACATTCCGCTGTGTAATCAATTTTGGCAATAGCTCCTTTTACAGTTATGAAATTAGGTTTTGTTACAGTACTATAACAACCATTATAATCAACCGTCAGAGAAATATTTTGAGGTCCTGTTTGATAGTTAAAAGAGAAAGGAACTATTTTGTCGTTAGCACAATGAAAAATTCTGTTTGTCTCCCCTCCAAAATGATAGCCATCAATCAAAGCTGCAGCGCTAGCTGTTGGAAGCGCTGTTAGTTGAACGGATTCGCCAGGACATACTGAAGTTTTGTCGGTGCTGAAATTAATTTGAGAGGACAGATCCTTACCTACTTCAATTAGCACAGCATAAGAAGTATCGATACAGCCTTTCTGAGTGGTGACAACTAGTCTCGCCATGTATTCTCCCGGGTTATTATAGGTATGTAATGCAGTACTGTTTGTTGCATTTGTTTTTGTGGTTCCATCATCAAAGAGCCACTTCCAACTTACTATTTTATTTTTAATATAAGTAGTACTTGAGTCTGTCAATACTACTGCTAAAGGAAAACAACCTTTTGTTTCTGTAGGTGAAAATCGGGCATTAGGCATCCAAAGTGTATCGGTAGCCGTGGCAGTAGCTTTACAGCCTGTAAGCTTAGAGGTTATAGTGAGTGTGGTAGAATGGGTATGGTTTATATTTTTGCTATAATAAAGCGTGTCAGGATTTTTATACTTTTTAGTTACGCTGATTACCGAATCCTTTTTTCCATCGGAAAATGACCAACTATATTTAACCTTTGATTGGTTTGATAAAGCTTTATAGGAAACAGTGGATGGGTCAGAGCAAGTAAATGTGGGATTTGTTACTATGGAAGCTGTAACTTGGTCTACAGTTACTGTTGTCGATTTAGAATCGGAACATTTTCCATCTGGTGTGCTAATAGATAAATCTACCTTATGTATTCCCGGAGTAGAAAATGAAACATACACGGAGTCTTTGGCAGGTGTGGTTTTTATAATAGTAGTACCAGGATCTAAAGTCCAAGTACGTACGCCTACAGTTGTGGTGGTAAAAAATGTTTGAGTATTTATACAAACAGTACTTTTTTCTTTAACAAGATTGATTGTAGGCCTACCTACACCGATATCTTTAGAGGCTGAAGCAGTACAGCCAATAAGCCCTTTATAAGATACCTGAAGCGAAGCCGTATAGGACCCTTTGGGATAGGTCTGAGCCGGGGGATTTAAACTGGTATATTTTTTTCCATTTCCCATATCCCATTGATACGTGAGCGGTTTTACTCCCGTAGAGGAATTTGCAAAAGTTACATTTAAACTATTGCTGCAGGTGATAGTAGTGGCTGGGTTGGTTGAAAATACTGCAATAGGAGGTGCTACAACCTCAACCGCATCATTAAAAATGACCGTTTTATTACAAGTTGAAAATTGAGTTTCTATGCTGTACGAAACATTATATAACCCAACAGTAGGATATAGATGGCTGGTATTTTCTACTCCAACCATGCTTTGTCCATCGCCAAACACCCATGTATAATTGGATACAATGATGGCAGGGTGAATGGTAGAAGCATTTAAGAATTGTGCATTCAAAGGAGCGCAACCAGAGGAAACGGTAATATTGATAATTGGATTTGGATAAACTTTTATTTGGATAGTACCAAGCACTGGGCCACCTATTGTTTCCTGAAAAGTAACATTGAAGGTTCCTGATTTATTGAAAATATTTGTGGGGTTTACTTTGTTAGAGGTTACTCCATCTTTAAAGTCCCAGTAATAAGTAGTACTTCCCACAGGAGCGAGGAAGTCGACCTGAAGAGGGATACACCCTTCTTTGACACTCGCTGTTTGAGCTATACAAGGAATGATTCCATGAAAATAAAATAAGTATAATAATATTATTATTAACTTTTTCATCGATTTTGTATTAATAAAGTTTAAATTGCCACAGCTGTCAACTACAAATATAGAATATTTTATGATTTGTGAGTAGTATTTATGAAATATTATTCTTTTAAATTAAATTGCTATGAGACATAAAACTATTGGTACAATTGTTTGCTTTCTTCTTTTTGTACTTTTTCCAATGATTGGGAAAAGTACCATTAAACCATTGCCAAAAATCAATAAAGAATTTTTAGTAGTCGTACATGTGGTGCTGGATCAAGCGGGAGGAATGGGAGTAGATACTAATGCTATTAAAGCAACCTTTACTGCAATGAATGCAATATTCAAACCTATTGAAGCCTCCTTTATGGTTTGTGAAGTTAGACTAATTAAAAATTTTCAATACAACGATACATTGAGTGACCCCTATTGGAAAGAGGTTTTTGCAGAATACCATGTTGCGAATAGAATTAATGTATTTTATATCAATACCTTCAAATCAGTTGCATGCGGTAAGGCAGATCTTGGAGGTGTCACCCCTGCAATGGGTTCTGGAATTTTCATTTCAAAAAAGGTGTCTTGTTTAGCATTAAATGTATTAGCGCATGAGATAGGTCATTATTTTAGTTTGGAACATCCCTTCGAAACCAGCCATGGAATGGAGCTGGTAAATGGGTCTAACTGTGCTACTGCAGGAGATGGTCTTTGTGATACTCCAGCAGATCCTTATATTAACCCTGATGACCCTAAAGATTATGTAACAAATTCCTGTTTGTTTTATAATACAAAAAAAGATGCGAATGGGGAATTTTATGATCCTGATGTAAGTAATATTATGAGTTATTATGGGAATTGTGTTTGTCTTACCTTTTCTTACCAACAGTATGAAAAAATGGCCAATTATTATCTCAGTAATCCTCTTAAATGGTAAAGAAAAATAATTCTACCGTGCTATGAAATTTTTATATTTATTATTATTTATACTCTTTTTTGAGCTGACGTCTTTGGCACAAGATGTACACCTCACGCAATTTTATACCTCAAATCTTTCTTTAAATCCAGCCTATACAGGTCATTTTGACGGCGACATGCGGGC
>JANYCO010000317.1 GCA_025360235.1 Cytophagales bacterium | reverse complement strand
TAATATTCGAAGCACAGCAAATATTTATGCACCGATTAGTGGTTATGTAACAACAGTTAATGTAAATATTGGAAAGTTTGTAAATCCTCAGGATGTAATGTTTGAAATCGTGGATACAGAACATTTACATGCAGAGCTTACTGTATTTGAAAAAGACATCACTAAATTAAGAAAAGGTCAGAAAGTACGATTTGTTTTGGCAAATGAAAGTGATAAAGAAAGAACCGGTACTATTTTTCTGGTCAATCATAAAATTTCAGAAGAAAGGACTATTAGAGTTCACGTTCATTTGGATAAAGAAGACCCGACGTTAATGCCTAATATGTATTTGAAAGCGTTGATTGAAATAGGAGAAAATAAAACTACTGCATTACCTGATTTGGCTATCATGAATAGCGGAGGAAAAGATTATATCTTTATTAAAACGGAAGAGGAGCCTCATGCAAAACAAGAAGGTATAAAAGAAGAAGAATACGCTTTTAAAGCTATTGAAATTAAAAAAGGAGTTTCTCAAAATGGTTATTCAGAAGTAATGCTTCCCTTAGGATTTGAAATTGATAAAGCTGAAGTTGTTATAAAGGGCGCTTATGACCTTCTTTCAAAGATGAATAATTCCGAAGAGGAAGAAGGACATTAATATTGGTTTGTTAGCTCACAGTCTGAAATTATTCAATCATGATAAATACAGATCCGAATCACATTCATACTTATGATGCACAAGGTAGAATGACCTGTTGTGGTCAGGAAGAAAAAATCTATGCGAAAGCGGATACAAAAGATTTGCTTCATGAAGAACATATATCAGATCATGACCATGACCATGATCATAACCACGAAGGACACGATCATTCAACTGCTAATGAGTCCTTGTTGAGACAATACCTCCCTGCAACTATTAGTATGGGAATGTTGCTTGTTGGTATTGCGTTGGATAATTACAATAGTTCTAATTTTTTTAAAGGGTATATTCGTTTGATTTGGTATTCTGCAGCTTATCTACCTGTTGGTTTTCCTGTGATGAAAGAAGCCTTTCAGGCAATCATTAAAAAACAATTTTTTACAGAATTTACTTTAATGGTATTGGCTACAATCGGAGCCTTTGCTCTTGGTGAGTATCCTGAGGGTGTTACGGTGATGTTGTTTTATGCCATTGGAGAACTTTTTCAGAGTGCGGCTGTTCGTAAAGCAAAAGGATCTATCAAAGCCTTGTTAGATCAACGACCTGATGAGGTAATAATTCTGGCAAATGGAAAACCATTTACGAGAAAAGCGGAATCTGTAATTATTGGAGAAATAATGCAGCTTCGTCCTGGGGATAAATTAGCTCTTGATGGAGAATTAATGAGTGAACAAGCTTCTTTTAATACAGCGGCACTTACCGGTGAAAGTAAACCAGATACCATAAGAAAGGGAGAGCAGGTATTAGCTGGAATGATCAATCAAAATCAACTTTGTGAAGTAAGGATTACCCGCGTTTATGCCGATAGTAAGTTGTCGAAAATACTTCATCTTGTGCAGGAAGCTACTGCAAAGAAAGCACCGACAGAATTATTCATTCGTAAATTTGCAAATATTTATACTCCAATTGTTTTTTTGTTAGCGGTTTCAATTGTTATTATTTCTTATTTTTTTATTTTAATTCAAAATTCAACATTAATCATTTATAATTTCACGGACTGGCTTTATCGCGCCTTAATTTTCTTAGTCATCTCATGTCCTTGTGCTTTGGTAATTTCTATTCCACTAGGGTACTTTGGAGGAATAGGTGCGGGTTCCCGCAATGGTATATTATTTAAAGGCTCTTCCTATCTTGATTTGATGGCTGCCGTTAAATGTGTGGTGATGGATAAGACAGGTACACTTACCAAGGGAGTATTCAAAGTACAAGAGTTGAAAATTTCAGAAGGTTTTGACCTGACTGAAATACTTTCAATGCTTGCACTATTGGAAAGTAAATCCAATCATCCTGTAGCCAAAGCAATCGTAGATTATGTAGGGGTAGTGTCTGAGGATTTTCAACTTCTAACCTTAGAAGAGATAGCTGGGCATGGTTTAAAAGGTAGTATAAACGGGAAAGAAATCTTAGCTGGGAACTTCCGTTTGATGGATAAGTTTGCAATAAGTTATGATACAAAATTAAAAGACATTCCACTAACGATTGTAGCGATATCTGTTGATAAGAAATTTGCTGGTTATATTACAATTGCAGATGAAATTAAAGAAGATGCGAAACAAGCCATTGATAGCCTGAATAAACTAGGGATAGATACTGTCATGCTCTCTGGAGATAAAACAGCGGTTGTAAATTACGTAGCAGCTCAATTGAAAATCACAAAGGCTTATGGAGATTTACTTCCTGAAGATAAAGTAACTAAAGTACAGGAAATAAAAAGTATAAAAAGCCCTATAGCTTTTGTAGGTGATGGAGTGAATGATGCACCTGTAATAGCTTTTTCGGATGTAGGCATCGCTATGGGTGGATTAGGCTCTGATGCCACTATTGAAACTGCGGATCTTGTGATTCAAAATGATATGCCTTCTAAAATAGTTACAGCGATTCATATTGGTAAAGCAACAAAGAAAATTGTAATGCAAAATATTTCGTTGGCTTTTGGTGTTAAAGTTATTGTATTAATTCTTGGAGCTGGAGGGTTAGCTACAATGTGGGAAGCTGTTTTTGCAGATGTAGGGGTAGCGTTGTTAGCAATATTGAATGCCATGAGGGTTCAGAAAATGAAGTTTTAATTCTGAGGTAATTATGCTAAAATAATTATCTTTGTATAAAGGAAGTTTTCTTTTATAAGTAGGGGAGAAAAGTATGAAGTTAAAATACAAGGCGGGTAGGCACTTGAAGTTTAATATGCATGGAGCATTTGGCTATGGAACTTATAATTGGTTCAGTGTACTCTATAAAAATAATTTTAAAATTGATTTTTTAGCTATCCCAAAAGTGTTCTGGATAACACTGAGCATCTTATCAACAAACGTTTTTAGGATATACGAAGACATTCGATTTAACAGAGCAGTTAAGAAAGTAAAAATTAAGGAGCCAATTTTTATACTAGGATATCCGAGAAGCGGAACTACTTTTTTGCATTATCTTATTTGCCGGGACCCTCAGTTTTCTTATTGTGCCACCTACCAGGTGTTGATGCCAAATTTGTTTCTTACAATGGGAGGTTTTCTCGAAAAATTTCTGACAAGCCTTATTCCTAAGACAAGGTTAATGGACAATGTTAAGATGGGAGCTACATTGCCAAAGGAGGAAGAGTTTGCTATGTCATGCATTTCTGATGCCTCAATGATCAATGGATTTTATTTTCCAAAGAACATAAGAACTTATTTTAATCGATATGTTTTATTTTTGGATGATGAAAAATACGAATACGAATGGAAAAATAAATATCTTTTTTTCTTAAAAAAAATTGCTCTTAAAAATACTAACAAAAGATTGATTTTAAAAAGTCCTTTTAATACAGGAAGAATAAAGCAGCTACTGGAGTTATTTCCGGATGCAAAATTTATTCATATTTATCGTAATCCCTATAAAGTCTATTCCTCTAATGAAAAACTATATGAAAGTATAATTCCCGCTTTGGCCTTTCATAAAGTTGATGATATTCAAATTGAAAATTTTATTTTTGAATCTTACAAATTAACTTATGAAAAATATTTCAGAGAAATTAATTTAATTCCAAAAGGAAATTTAACGAAAATTAGTTATGAAGATTTAATCAGAAATCCAATTGAGGGTGTTAAAAATATATATCATTCTCTTAAAATAGATAAATTTGAAGAAGCAGAAATTTTTATGGAAAAGGAATTAGAATTGAATAAAGATTATGTTTCAAACTGTCATAACCTGGATCAGGTTACCAAAGAGAAAATCGATCTGGAATGGGAGAGGTATTTTAAAAAATTTG
>JANYCO010000153.1 GCA_025360235.1 Cytophagales bacterium | reverse complement strand
GAAGCCTTCAAACATGGCAGAGATATCCATCTTTGTTGTCTGCAATTCTTGGGTTACAGAAATAGCGTAGGCATCGTCCCAGATAGAAATCAACATTGGAATTTGTAAAACTCCTGCAGCGTTTATGGCTTCGAAGAAAATACCCTCAGCGCAGGCCCCATTGCCAATGGTACCGAAAGCTACTTCATTTCCATTGGTAGAAAATTGTGATAAGTATTTTAATTCAGGATTTGTTCTGTATAATTTTGAGGCGAAGGCCATCCCTACTAACCGTGGCATTTGAGCTCCTGTAGGAGAAATGTCGGGAGTAGCCATTTTTATTTTAGTCAGATCTTTCCACAATCCATCCTCATCAAGATTTCTGGTGGCATAGTGCCCCAACATCATTCTTCCTGCAGAGTGTGGATCATGATGCACATCAGTGTGTGCGTATAGTTGAGCAAAGTATTGTTGTAAGCTAAGTTCTCCAACCGCCATCATAAAGGTCTGGTCACGGTAATAACCGGAACGGGAATCGCCGGATTGAAAAAATTTAGCCATGGCTATTTGTGCCACTTCTTTTCCGGTACCAAAAACTCCGAATTTTGCTTTTCCACTGTAAACTTCTTTACGGGCTAAAGCACTTGCCTGTCTACTTTCACAAGCCAGACGATAATCCTTTAATACTTCCTCTCGGTTTACTGATAATTCAGGGCTAAGTTGGTATACACTCACTATTGTTCGCTTTTAAAATCTATTATTGAATCTTAAACCTTTCCCCATTAATAAACTAATCAACTGATTTAAAATATATTAATAAGAATAAACTAAGTCCAACGGCACCTTTTCTGTTCTGTTTCAACGTCAAAATTAATAAAAACTTAACCTTAAACAATACGAAAAAAGAGATGTCAATAAATTGGAACAAAATTTGAAAAGATGCTGTATCTTTGGTAACACAACCAATAGTTAAAACCATTAAAATTATGCTTAAGAAGACATTATTGATAGCTGGAACGGCTCTTTTCTTCTCATTAACCAGTTTTGCACAATCGCAGTTTGAGTTTATTGAAGACAAACACGATTTCGGGACTATTATTGAAGGGGCAGACGCTTATTGGGAGTTTAAGTTTAAAAATATTGGAAAAGATACCATCAGACTTAAAGACACTCCTGAAGAGAAAGATGTTCGCGCCTCCTGTGGATGCACTACACCAACATGGACAAAGGTTGTAGCTCCTGGCGAAACGGGTATTGTAGGTGCTAAATACGGAAGCGCTGGTAGACCAACAGGTATTATTAGTAAAAATGTAACCGTTACTTATCAGGGAACTACGGTAAAGGTGCTAACGATATATATGGTGGTGGTTAAAGCAGATACTACCAAATATACAGAGGCACAACTGAAAATTTCTTCAAAAATTTCTCTAGAAAAAAATTCATACAACTTTGGCAAAGTAGAAAAAGGCCAAAAAGTAATGACAAAGATTGTTGTTAAAAATTCTGGCAAAGATTCTTTAAGTATACTATCTTCTCAAGTGGCTTGCAGTTGTATTTCCTTTAAATTGATGATGGATAATAAGAAAACTAAAACTGCTGCTGAGGTTAAAAGTATTCCAGCTGGGAAATCAGGTTTTATAGAACTTGTTTTTACTCCCAATGCTGAAGGATTGAACACAAACATTATCACACTGAGCACAAACGATAAAACGAAACCTAGTACTCCTATTACTTTGACTGCTTTAGTTGTGACTTCTCTTAAAGAAGAAAGTCCTGTAAAAAAAGATAAGGTGGATCCGTTTGGTGGGAATAAATAAGTTTAGAGGTTAGATACTAGACATTAAAGAGTAAAAACATTCTGTAATGAATGTTTTTACTCTTTAATGTACCTTTTCATTGAGCTAATTATGCGATTTCGATTTCTTCTTCCAATTATTTTCATTGTGGGCCTTGGTCAGGAAGAAGGATTTGCTCAATTACCTGCAAAAATAGATTCTTCGGAAGCTGGAAAAAACTCTTATCCATTGTGTAGTGTACAAAACTGGACGCTGTTAGAGTCATGTTGTGGTAATATGGAAACGGTGCTCAGAGACGTAGGTTTCCTTGTGGATGTACTTCCTGATAGTTCTGTCATCTTACATAATGTGATGAAGCCTCATTCTGTAATATCTGCCAAACTAATAGATACACGCTCCAATGAAAATCCTAATGGCTATATTCTATACTATAAAGAAAAAATAGGATTTCTATCAGGAGACCTGAAATGTGCAATACCACCTCAGTTTGATAAAATAACAGGATATAAAGCAAATAGGAAATACTTCATTTTGCATAAAGAGGGCAGAATGGTTATGGCCGGTTCAAATATTTATAATAAACCAAACTCCTCTTTCAAATACCTTTACCCTGATCACGGAGATTATTTTTTCGCCATGTCTGACGATTCTCTTTTTGGCATCATTGATAATTATGGTAATTATAAAATAGAACCTAAATACAAATCGATAAGTCATTACAACGAAAAAAATAACTGCTGTTGGACAGAAGAATCTCTAGGCAGATGGATTCTTATTAATAATAGAGGAAAACTCGTCAATGAAACGAGGTTCGATTATCCTGCTTTGACAAAAGAGTTCACTATTCTGTCAGAAAATAATTTAAAGGGTGTATTGGACGAAAATTTAAAGCAACTCATTCCTTTTCGATATACCAATATTAAATTTGACAAAGGATTATTTATTTGTGGATGGGGAGAATTTGGACTTGAAATTTACCGCAAAGATGGCAGACTACTTTTTCATAATACAGAAGAGTATCTCCGATTGGGTGATTCTTCTATCGCTATAAAAGCAAAGGGGGAATGGCATTTTTATCTTCACGACACTATTCGGGTTGACAAGTTATCTAATGGGAACAAAGAACCTATAGATATTCCTATATCACTTGGATTGATATCTAAAAAACAGGAAGAGTTTCCTGCAAAAGTCTTTTCGCCATGCTTAAAAGATATCAAGATAGAATACCTAGATACTAATTTCCAATATCGTACTGTAACTAATAACTATTTATTAAACCAATTTATTACTACCTCCTTGCGTTGGACTTCGGAAGAAAGTTTTTGGGAAGAAGAAAGAGACAACAAAGATTGGGATGGAGTTTTATACGAAGAAGATTATTTAAATTCTTCAGATTCCATTATAGGTTTTTTTGATCAACTTGAATCCAATCTCATTATTCTAACCAAAGATAAATTAGTTTACCAACCTGAATATAAAAAAGCCCTTTCAGTAAATGAGCAGCGTCATTATTATCGCATAGAGGAAATTCCACAAATAACTATTTCTGTTAATTCGTTATTAGATAATTTTATTGAACTTACAGAAGAGGGATATGAATACTATAATTTTGAAATTACAAAAAAACATGCACTGATTGTTAAGGACTCCCTCAAATGTTTGTCACTAGAGGATATTCTGGAAGAACCTTTGTACAAGCCAATCCTCAATAAACTATTCCTATTAAAATACGATTCATTGAATGCCTGTAAAATCCCTTCCAATCAACTAAGTGAATTGATTCGTCAAGTCTATTATTATTCTTTTACTTCTGATGGCCTTTGTTTTCAATATTGCTATAACCCTGATGTAAAAACAATACTAACTTATAAGGAGCTTCGTTCGTATTTTAAGAAATCTAAAATTATAAAAAAATTAGAGAAAAAGTATCGAAAATAAGATATTCTTTATATTTAATAACCATCAACTTTATAAGCCTTCGTATTTATAAGCACTCCCCTTTTATAAAAACATTCTCTATACAACTCCTTTTTATTCCAGTGATATCTTTTTGAATGAACACAATAAGAATTTAAAAAAAAATCCTCCTGACTTAATTTTCGATCCGAATAATATATTTCCCTTTTGACGAGCTTGTTATTCTCATAGTTTAAAATAATCCGTCCTCCTTCAAATATTTTTGTCTTAATAGGCTTTCCTATATAATTACCCTTTATTCTAAAA
>JANYCO010000276.1 GCA_025360235.1 Cytophagales bacterium | reverse complement strand
GTTAGGAACACGAGATGATGGCTTTGGAGTTGCTGGTGAAAACGGTGGTCTAAGTCTTACCTCAAAATCTAAATTATTAAAAAGTATTACACTCTACCATAAAAATGATTACGATAAAAATCCCTCAAGTGCTACCCCAATTAAAAAAGTAAACTTTGAATACGATTATTCTTTATGCAAAGGTATTGGAAATAATATTAAAAAGGATCCTAACTATACTTCAAGGACAATGGATGATAATAATTTTGTCAACCAGGGAGGTAAATTAACACTTAAAAAAATCTATTTTACTTATCAGAATTCAAATAAGGCTCGCTTTAGTCCATATGATTTTACTTACGCTGATCCCGATCACAATGGTGCTGAAAATGCAGGTTATAATCCGGATTATAATTTAAAAATGTGCGATCGATGGGGTCTATACAAACCCTTCACAAATGATTTTCGTAAAGTGGCAGAGTTTCCATACAGTGAACAAGATCCAACGCTTGCTCATAAGCATGCAGCGGCATGGTGCCTTTCTTCAGTAAAATTACCTTCCGGTGGATTAATTAAAATTGATTATGAAGCTGATGACTATGCTTTTGTTCAGGACAGGCAGGCTATGCAGATGTTTAATATTAAGGCAATTACAAATTCGTCTTCAATTAATGTTGGAACCCAAACCCAACTCTTTAATGACGATGGGAAAAAAGAATCAGACCATAACCTTTACCTGCATTTTGAATACAGTGATCCTTACAATAAGATTACCTCGATTGATCAATTTACAAAGGGAATAAGTGATTTGTTTTTTAGGTTTTATGTAAATATTGGAAAGCCTGATAATAATCAATATGAATACGTGGCGGGATACGTCACTATTGATGAAGTAGGTGCTTTAGATACAGCCAATAAACGAGGTTGGATAAAAATAAAAAATATTCAGATTGGGGATCGTGATAAATCACAAAAGGTGAATCCAATTTCTAAAGCGGCATGGCAATTTGCCCGGTTACATGAACCTGATATTGCTTTTGGAACTATAAATGCAGCTGATGGAGGTAATTTAATTTCGTTAATAAAAGCAATAGCTGGATCAGATTTTACTAAAAATGCGAGAGACTTGGTAAAAGGAGTAAACAGAACTCTGATGAAAGACCTGAAGGGTAGAAACGTAATTTTGGATAAATGCTGTATCCGATTATTAAATCCAATAAAGAAAAAATTCGGTGGCGGATCTCGCGTATCAAGGATCAGTATCAATGATAATGCACAAACATTTGGAATGGATACTGAAGATTTTGATTATGGTCAAACCTTTGATTATACAACAAAAGATGGTGCTGGAAATGATATTAGCTCAGGAGTTGCTTCTTATGAGCCAATCTTAGGGAACGAAGAAAATCCTTTCAGAAAACCGATTGCTTTCTTAAGGAAAAAACAAGAAAATGTTTTAGCTCCTGATAATAAATATTATTTAGAGGAGCCTATGGGAGAATCTTTCTTCCCTTCTCCTGGGGTTGGATACAGCAAAATAACTACCCGAAATCTTGTAAGAAAAGATCCTACAAACACAAATGTGATAGTGAACAGACACGCCACAGGTTATACAGTTCAGGAATTCTATACTGCAAAAGACTTCCCAACGCTATTTTCAAATACCGATTTGAAAATAAAACCTAAGAAGTCAAATCCGATTTTCAGACTTTTGAAGATCAGCAACAAAAGTTATATGACAGCAAGCCAAGGGTTTGTTGTAGAAGTAAACGACATGCATGGTAAACCTAAAGCACAGAGGATTTATGCGGAAGGAAAATCGGGGGCAGAGTTTATTTCCGGTGTAGAATATAAATACAAACATTCAGGAAAAAGACTTGTAAACGATGTGGAGACTATTAATCATCTTGGACAGGTTAAAACAAAAACGGTTGGTATGGACGTAGACATGGTGCATGACTTCAGAGAAAACAGTTCCGATACCCAACACTTTGGTCTTCATGGTAACCTGGAGGCCTTCCTTGCAACCATTATTCCAGGCATTGTCCCAATGATTCTTCCGGCATACTCCCTTGAACATGTTAGATTCCGTTCTGCTGTAACAACAAAAGTCGTGTATAGATCTGGCATTCTTGAAACCGTAATTGCACATGATGCTGGAGCTTCAGTAAGCACAAAAAATGTAGCTTACGATGCTGAAACCGGAGAGGTCTTATTGACTGAAACAAAAAATCCATTCAATGATCCCATTTTCGCATTTACCTATCCAGCACACTGGGCTTATGATAGGATGGGGGGAGCGTATAGGAATATTGACATAATACATGAACTAAATTTCACTGCAGGTGATGCAGTACTTGATGTAGCACCAACCTACAACCCCGATTATTTTGTGGTAGGTGATGAAATTGTCATT
>JANYCO010000266.1 GCA_025360235.1 Cytophagales bacterium | reverse complement strand
AAACAAAACCGGTTTTGATGCAACGAATCAACTTTACACACTTGCTAAAACCAGAAATCCAAATCTTGATGTTTTGCTTTGTTCCTGGAGTCCTCCCAGCGCACTCAAAAGTAACAACGCTCTTCCTCAAGGTACACTCAACTCAAGCGGAGGTAAGTTTATGTATAAAGAATTTGCACAATACTGGGTAGATATTTTAAACAATATAACTTTTACACCTGACTACATCAGTATGCAAAACGAACCTGGCTATGTTAATGCAGGTTGGGAAACCTGTGAATGGAGGCCGACTGAAACCGCTACTTTCCCTGGTTATGATACTGCACTGGATAGTCTTTGGTTGCATATTAAAAACAGACCGAATGTTCCCAAATTAATTAGCCCCGAAACTGAAAACCTTGGTGCTGCGGCATGGAACGCTGCACTGAATACCTTTCGTGATATGGCAACACCTATTAAAACAAAACCTTATCTCTACGGATATGCTTATCACCTCTACAATTACGCAGGTGGAGCGGGGTCTATCGCTCCTGCTAATTTGAATATTGTAAGAGATGAATTTAACAACCATCCCAATTTCATGACAGAATTTTCCAGTGCCAATTACAACTGGATCGATGTGGCACGTATGGTGCATGCAAACCTGACAGAAGCCAACACCTCTGCTTATATTTATTGGGAACTTGGTTGGGACAACGCTTCTACTTCTGCAATGATAGGATTGGATGCTACTGGTGGTTATACTGTAAAAGACAATTACTATTCTATCAAACATTTTGCAAAATATGTTGACAAAGGATATACTCGGATTGATGTATCAGGAAGTAATGCTACTTTAAATCTTACCGCTTTCAGAAACCCTGCAGGAAATCAAATCACTGTAGTCGCACTTAATAATCATGCAAGTGTTCAGCCTTTAAATTTTACTTTAAGTGGAAGTGCTACCATACTTAGTGCACAGGCTTATCAGTCCGTTGCTGGAAATTACTGGCAGAGCCTAGGTGCAGTAACACTTTCTTCGGTACAAAATCTCCCAGGCAAATCTCTTACTACCTATGTTATTAATGTTACTCCTTTACCTGTAACGTTGCTTTCCTTTACTGCAGAACGCAATGGAAGTGATGCTATATTAAATTGGGTTACCACAAACGAAAAAGACAATGATCACTTCGAGATTTTAAACAGTCTTGACGGAAAAATATTTAAGAAAATTGGAGAAGTTGCTGGCAATGGAACGACAAAAAAATTACAAACCTATGCTTTCCTGGATCAAAACATAAGTGATGACCTACAATATTATCAACTCTTACAAGTAGATCATTCAGGGATCTCGACGAAATCCAATATTATTGAAATAAATAGTATAAAAAAAAATGAAAATGCTCTTGTCTTTCCAAATCCATTTCAGGAAAAACTTTCTATTTCATTAGAAACTAAATCCAAAAATTCAGAGATAAAAATATATAGCTCTCATGGAAGTATTTATTACCAAGGAAAGACAGATGAATCATCCCTAACTATTCCCACTGAAAATTTCCCGTGTGGACTTTATTTTATTCAGATTCAGTCGGATGAAAAATCGTATTGTATAAAAGCAGTAAAATAATTTTTTCTTTTTTGAGCTCTTTTGAGCTGCTTCTGCGTCCTTTGCGTTTAAATAACTATCACTATCCTTTTCTAAACGCAAAGTTCGCAAAGCACATCCTGAACTTTCTTAATATTTTACAGCTTTGATCATTTTTGTTTCTATACTATTTGAAACACGAACAAAATAAATCCCAGCTTCCAAATGCTCTCCAATTGTAATTGCTGAAGTGTTTTTTTCTAATTGCTTTTCTTCTACTAAACTACCTTCTGAAGAGAATATTTTTACAACAATCTCTTTAGAGGCTTCGCCAAAAAATTTTAAATTAAATCCTTCTATTGAGGGGTTTGGAGAAAGTTCTACCTCTAAGTTTCCTCCTCCTCTATTTACAGAAATAATATCACTGTTTTGTAAGGTACCATCATTGTCTACAGATACTATGCGGTAATAACCATCTCCGGATAAAGGCATAAGATCCCGAAAATCATAACTGGACAAAACACTGGAATTGCCTTGTGCAGAAACTTTTCCGAGAATTGTTACTTCGCCATTTTTAATTCGTTGAACTTCAAAATAATTTAATCCTGTTTCAGAAACTGTGGTCCATTCCAGTAAGACATCTGAACTTTCAGAAATAGCTTTGAACGATATTAACTCCATTGGAAGAGCACTATTGCAAGCTGAACCAATTCCTACGTAGTCAATATTAATTGTTCCAACAAATACAGTATTGTATGGACCGTGCACTGGACCTGTCCATGGTGCTGAAGAAAATCCAGGGTTTACCCTGAACTGAATTTTTTGAGTATTGGTATTATCTACCACATAAGGACCTCCGGCAGAATAGGCATCTGTGAACAACCCCGCCAGATTTACTGTAAATAGTTGATAGGCGGTGGTCAACTCCAATGACTTTCCTGTAACCCCAGCATTGGCAGTAGTAATATCAATTTTGTCAGATATTCCAAGTCTCAAGGAAACGGCAGAGCTGGCTTTTGCTTTTATGGTAATGACTGGAGCTGTTGTGGCACAAGTAAAATCAATTGGCGTAATCGCAGTACCATCATTAAATGCCAGAGTAAATGTTTCCCATTCTCCGTGGCCAGTGGTTGCGATATTCCAGTTAGAGGTTGATTCTGTAAAAGTAAAATTACCTTGAGCGGCGGCAAAAGGGCTTACCGTATTATCACCAAAACCATCCTGATACATACACCCAGTACTTAATGGAGATACGTAAACATAATTTGTTTTAGTTCTGCTCGAGACTCCGGCATTAAGTGTAAGTGTTGGTGATTTCCAACCTGTGGTACTATAGGATACCACGTGAGGACCTGCAGTAGTTGCAGTGGCAGGTGTAGCTCCTGCTCCAAAATTCCAGCTGTAAGTAGTGACGCCAGGAATTACACTTATGCTGTTGTCAATATAGGTAGTAGTATATCCAGCCCCAGTACCGCAAAGCACAAGATCTGAAGCACTGAAATTTGCGGTAGGCGTTGGACAGTCACTTCCTAATCGAATATAATCCATGAAAGCATCCCCGATAAAAGCAGTGTTGTAGGTTTTGTAAGTACCCACAAATGGAAACGAAGCGAAACCAGGATTGTAACTTATTCTTAGTTTTGTGATCTGTGAAATATCTAATGCTCCTCCTCCTCCATACTGATCCCAAAGTTGTCCGGTGAAATCTATCGTGTATTCTTTTGAAGTAGTAGTCAACTCAAAACCGTTTAATGGATTTAAATATTGATTGTTGGCAACTCTGCCCAGATAATCTACCATAGTAATTCTGATAAGTGCATTACCTGCTCCTACTCTTGCTCGGAACTTTAACTGTGGCACATTCACCGGATTTGAAAAATCCATTGTGATTGGATTGGTGCCATCGTTCAATGTATAGTCCACATAGTCCCACTCTCCGTGACCTGCTGAAGTAAGATCCCAATCGCTTACTACTTCACTATGAGTAAATCCAGCTCCAGCCGAATTGGCCAGCCATGGCGCTGTGTAGCCGTTGTCGTATTCATCTGCGAAAATTGCACAAGAATTATTTCCTACAGAGATTGGTAATTTTGCTAACGGGCCATAACATCCGGCAGGCATTTTTTCCTGTACTGTCACAAAACCACCAAGCACTCCGTAGTTGACGGTCATAGCCGTAGTCCCTGCACCACTTGCCACAGAAGCACCCTGAGGAACGTTCCACAAAAAATAATCTGCCGCACTGCTATAGCCTGTAACACTGTATGGAATGGCAGTAGCCGAAGTTACCACAGATGCCGCACCTGTTATTGTAAGCGTAGGAGGAGTGGTAGCTGTTTGCCTTCTCAAATTATCAAAATTATAAGTATGTGTAGTGAAACTATTTGGATTAAACAAAAATACTACTCTGTCAAGATTAATATTGTAAGCTGCACCAGCAGGATCAGGAGATCCGGCATAAACAAATGTCAGCGTCTCCCATTGATTCACAACGGTAGTAGTGGCCGTATAATAACTATGAATCCCTAAAGGATAAGCGCCCCATGCAGCCGCATTGGCCAGTTGGATTTGAACCTGCGTACCAATCGGCGCCGTCGTATAGAGATCCATTTTTATAACATAGGTCGGTGTAGCAGAGGCATATTGTGTTCCATCATCCAACAAACAATTTTCATAAAATAAAGCATCGTATTGCTGCGAACCGTTACGTACATACTTTCCAGTATTGGCAGAACTATTGACTGCATTGGAACCTGGGTTAGTAACCTGGGATAATGTTCCGTTGATATAGCCAGTACTCATTGTGGTGATGCCATCAAAATTCATAAAAGTAGTAACGCAATTGTTGACATACACTTGAACCGGTTTAGTGTAGAAAAATGTTTTACCGGGACAAGCAGCGCCTACTCCATGCGTAACATCTACACGGACATCACCTCCTTTTGACGTTCCCCAATTCACAGTAATCCCCGTTGTTCCCTGACCCGCAGTGATTGTAGCTCCCGTAGGCACTGTCCACAAATAGGTTTGTCCGGGACCTGCAGGAATAGAATAGTTTTTAAGCGAATTTTCAAATACTCTGGCTCTACCTGTAATCACTAACTGTGGCTGTGAAGCATCGTACACGCGTATATAATCAATTTCATATTTCCCAGACAACCATGGACCAGGAGCCTGAAATCCTGTGTAAGGTGTGGAAGCGCTTCCTACTGCAAGGTTCAGTAAGATGTAATAGTTATAAGAATCCCAAGGCCAGACCAAATTATTGGAAACCGGATTTAGTGTATTTGGAGTAGCAGTTTCTGATTTAAAAAGAACACCGTCTACATACCAATCTATTTTACCGATCTGCCAGTCTACAGCAAATACATGAAAGTTATCGTTAAAATTTCCAGTGGGTAAATTATAAGCCGTTCCATCATTTCTATTATTGGGTACTAAATTACCATAGTGTAATGTTCCTCCAATAGTACTGACCTGATCACCTCTGTTCTCCATCACATCAATCTCTCCTGTAGTAGGCCATGGACCAGTAGTTGGCAACATCCAGAACGCTGGCCACAAGCCAGTACCCGCAGGAATTTTTGCCCTCATTTCAAATCTTCCGTATTTGCGTGAGAAATTTCCGCTGGAAGTAACTCTGCCAGAAGTGTAATTTCCAGCTGCATCTTTTCGTGCTTCTAACACCAACGTTCCGTTTTCTACTCTAAGGTTGTTGGTACTGGTAGTATAATTTTCTAATTCGCTGTTTCCCCAACCGCAATTACCCGGGCATCCATTACCTGTTTGCGGGGTCCATTTGGTAGCATCCAGCGCAGTGCCATTAAATTCATCTGACCATACCAGTGTTCCACATTGCGAAAACACCAGCATAGGAGATAAAAGAAAAAGTAAGTAAGTAAGTACAATTGTCGTTTTTCTCATTTTTATCCAAAAATTTAATTTCTTATAATGAAAATGTAAATTTTTGGATAAATTCTAAGACAAAATGGTTAATAGTAGTATTTAAAGAATTAATTTATTCGCTTTTAAACAAAGTATTATACGCTTCGAGAACAAGGAATAAGTCTAAATTTGAAAACTGAAATAGAATTTTTTAAAAATATTGAGGGGATGAATAACAAGGAGAGAAATTCATTCTATTAAAACCTGAAAATAATTTTGTTCCAATCTAAGTGTAGTTTGAACAACAAAAAAGCCTAATTTATTGAATTCATATTCTCTAGCTAAAGCTGGAGACAATTAAGCTACAGCGGAGTTAGTCCAACATCTCAGCTTCCGGCATATCCTATGTCGTATCGTGGTGCACCGGTAGTCTGACCTGCGTACCACATTTTATAGCGCTCTGAAGGTACCGCGCTTTTATCTATAATAATCGCAACTGTTTCTACTCTTATCGAATTTCACCAATTTTATACCTATTTTGGTGAATATATTCACCAATTTTATACCTATTTTGGTGAATACATTCACCAATTTAATACTATTTTTGGTGAATAGAAAATTTTTGTATACCTTTGGATACACTAAATAGTAGAATCTAGTATGATTAACAGGGTTTTGGAAGAAAACATAAAGAACAAAATGGGGAAAGGAAAAGCCCTCGTTCTTATTGGCGCCCGGCAAACCGGAAAGACTACGTTAATCCAAAACATTCTGGCCAAGGCCCCACACCTGTTCTTCAACGGCGATGATCCTAAGGACAGAGCTACACTGGAAGAGATCAATACCGAAGAACTTCGTTCTCTTTTGGGAAATCATAAAACCGTTTTCATCGACGAAGCACAACGGATTGCCAACATCGGACTCACCTTAAAACTAATTACTGATCAATTTAAGGACGTGCAACTTCTTGTCAGTGGCTCTTCTGCTTTCGAACTTTCCAACCGTACCAACGAATCTTTGGCAGGAAGAAAATGGGAATATTGTTTATATCCCATCTGCTGGAAAGAATTTGAACATTATCTTGGATACAAAGAAGCGGTAAAACAATTACACCTTCGTCTTATATACGGCTTCTATCCTGATGTCATAAATTCTATAGGCAATGAAGCAGAAGTGTTGAAGCAACTTGTAAGTAGCGTACTATATAAAGATATTCTTGCCGCCGGAGGAATTCGAAAACCAGATGTTTTGGAAAAACTGCTGAAGGCCATTGCACTGCAGTTGGGTAGCGAAGTAAGCTACAACGAACTCGCGCAACTGGTAGGTGTCGACAAAAATACAATTTCTACTTATATAGGTTTATTGGAACAAAGTTTTATTATTTTCCGATTAGGAAGTTTTAGCCGGAATCTCCGAAACGAAATTAAAAATAACCGTAAAATTTATTTCTACGATACCGGAATCAGAAATGCCATTCTGGGAAATTTTTCCCCTCTTGATTTGCGTCAGGACAAAGGTGCTTTATGGGAAAATTTCTTATTGTCGGAACGGTTAAAACTAAACCACTACCGGGGAAGTATGGCAAACACCTATTTCTGGCGTACTACAGAACAACAAGAGATCGATTACATAGAAGAAGAAAACGGAAAGCTAAAAATTTTCGAATTCAAATGGTTGAAAAAAACAAAAACGAAAATTCCTATCACCTTTACTAAAGCCTATCAGGCCGAAGTAAAAATAATAGACAGCGAAAATTTTATAGAATTTTTGTCAGTACCGAAATAAAGTATAGCCCGCATATAGCCGTCTGACGGCTTTGCCCTAAAGCTTTTCGCAATTTTTAATTCGTAATTCGTAATTGATTTTTATCGTTTCACCACCTTATACCGTTTCGTCTCTCCATTGTACTGAAATTCGACAATATAGAATCCGGATTTACATGCTTCACCAATCCTGACTTCTTCGTTGATCTTTGCATTTACGGAGCTAATTACTTTTCCTGAGCCGTCCATGATACTGATAACTGCTTCTCCGGCATTTTCATTTGCATAAGCAGTTGCAATCAACACCTCATAAAAAGGATTGCCACTGATGAGCAAACCACTAGTGCCTTTCACCGATTCTACAATTACCACATCACTATAGTGTACCGTACCATCAAAATCATACTGACCCAGCCGATAGTAGGTATTTCCTGTTTCGCTACTATTATCGGTATAGCTATAACTCCCTCCGGTACTACTGTTGCCAAGTCCATTGATCTTTGTTATTTCTGAAAAAGAAACACCATCAGAAGAACGTTCCAGAGAATAATAATTATTATTTGTTTCATTGGCCGTTGACCAGTTTAATGCAACATTATCGTCTGTTCTTTTCGCATCGAAATTAAGAAGCGTAACAGGGGCGGTAATTGTAAACGAACAAGTATAATTCGTGGCAAAAGCATAACTTGGAGAAGATACATATTTATCTTCATGAATATCCCAGGTCATAAGTCCTCTTAGAGTAGGATAAGATGCTGTCATAGTGTAGCCCCATCCTCCTGGTTTTGCAATGGTCCCTTTAAAATATTTAGCCGCAAGGCATATATTAGCATAAGACAGAAAGCCTGATCCTGCTGTACTGGCATTAGGAGTTGCAGGATAGCCAAAAGCTATTTTACTTGCTGGTAATCCTACGAAATTGCCTTTTCCCGAAAGACAAGTGAATCCTTTTACCATTGTCTCATTTAACGCCAGGGTAAATTCAGGAGTAGCCTCAAAATACGTTATGCCATCCCATGCTACCATTCCCCCTGGAGCATTATATAATTGCATTTGTAAAAGATCCAGTTCAACTCTTAACCCATCAATTATTGGTAAAAATATTCCCCCATGTGCGCCAATTTGCCCTGGAGCCAAAGCTCCCGTACAATAATATACTTCCGGCGCCATAGTTAAAAGCATCTTTTTCCCAGTATTAGTTTGATAAGTGGCCATAATGCTTTGTATGGCTGTAATTAAGTTAACTTGTTCCGGAAGAGGAGAAGCCATTGTCCAGGCAGCAGAACTAGAATTATTCATAGAGGCTCCTTCCAGGTCGAGATCCAGACCATCTATTTTGTTACTATAAGTAGCAAAAATAGCATTAACTGAATTTATAAAAGTAAGTTTATCCGCCGCATTAGCCAGAAATATAGGACCGGTAGCACCCCCAAGACTTAATATAACCTTCTTGCCTGCCAAATGAAGTGCATCAATTTCAGCCATAAATGCTGCTGCGGAAGCATAGCCTGGAGGCAGGGTATAAATAATATCACACATACATGCCCCAGTTGGTCCAGTGGTTTTAGGCAATGCGAAGGCAAGATTAATTACGTTGTAGTTGGCATGTGCTTGGGATAACAATTCTGTATTCCAATTTTCATGATAACCCACCAAAACATTAGCAGGCAATTGTGCCTTGGCTATACCTGAGGAAACCGCAATCAGAGCAAAAAGTAAGATTATTTTATTAAAACGACTATTCTGCTTCATACTTGTATTTTTTTCTAGGTTTTAAATTCCAACTACATTCGTCAATACATATAATATAAGGTATACCCTTTACCAGACAATAAAGTTTCTATTTTTTCACCAAATAGTTCATTTTAATAAGCACAAAAAGACCGTTTGGATTACCTGAATGGCACTTTAAATTTTAATTATATTATTGATTTTAAATTAGTTATAAAAATATAAACTACCCAAAATAACATATTAGTGCAAATTGATTTTAAAACAAAAAATGGCATCCAAATCCTATACTTTTTGAATCCTGATAAGACTATATTAAGATATAGTTTTGTTTTTAAGGAGTTACACTTCCAATGAAACCTGCTTAAAACCCCAAATCAATTTGTGTTTAATTAACCAAACGCTCTAACGGCAGATACTTCTATTATTTTCATTATCAAATCTTCAAATTATTCAAATTGTAACTATAAAGACATTTTCTATTATAATAACAGAATGTATCCTTTATAAAAAGGGTAATAAAATGATATTCTCTAATGTAAAAATGCCCTTCTATTTGCAATTAAGCAGTTCTAGATAGTATTTAATAAGCGATTTTAAATTTAATGTAAGTAAGATTTGGAGCCAGATTAAATGCTTTAATCCTGTTTCAGCGCTCACCTTTAATACCTGTTTTCGTATACTTGATATAGATTAAATAGGAAAGCATTTAAAATACTTAATAGCATGAAAAAATTAGTTTTAAATATACACTTAGTGATTCTACTAGTCTTGTCGGCGACGTTTTCAAAGGGTCAGCAAACGGATAACTGGTATTTTGGATCTGCAGCTGGGTTTGCGAATACTGGTCTGCGGGTGAGTTTTACAACGGGCGTTCCGGTTGTAAGTACTGGGAATCCTATTCTTACTGAGGAAGGAAGCTCTTCGATAAGTGACGCAAGTGGAAATCCATTGTTTTATACAGATGGTGTTACTATCTGGGATGCTTCTACTAATGCTTCTTTTGGAACTGGTTTAGCTGGAGGTTCTTCTTCTACACAATCTGCTATCATTATGCCAAAACCAGGAGCTGCTAATACCTGGCTTCTCTTTACTTCCGGTACACAAGGTTCTCCTGGGGTGACTTACTATACAGTAACAGGTACACCTGGAGCATTTTCTATTTCAGGTGGAACCACTCTGATTGCTGCTGGTATTGTAGGTGAAGGATTATTTATTGTGGGGAATTCAGTAACACCAGGTGCATTTTGGGTAGTAAGCCGTACAGCAGATGCTGCAGGACAAGTTAATGCTTTTGCAGTAAGCAATACAGGGGTAGTAAACCCTGCTGTTATTAACAGTAATCTTTCAGGGCCAGCTTTTGTGAATACCAATTACACCGGACAAATCGGAACTATAAAATCAAACACTTGTCAAACGAAAATAGCTTTCAGTTATCTTAACGGAAGTGTTGATATTTCTGACTTTGATGCCTCCAACGGTACAGTGGTTGCCAATACAGCAAAAAGAATTACGGTGGCCAGTGCTGGTGGTAATTCTGGTAGCTACGGTTTAGAATTTTCAACTAACGATGCCTATTTGTATATAACCAACCTAGCAGGTGGAAATGTATATCGTTATGATATAGGTGCAAATACTACCGCATTGTTTGGAAGTGTAGCAGCAGGAAACGAAGCTGGACAATTACAATCCGCTCCTGATGGAAATATTTATTTTGCTAACAGAAACGCCTCCCCTGCTACTGCTCCAAATTATTTGGGCAAAATTGGAAGCCCTGGTGCGGTAGGGGCTACTTTTACAGCTCAATCTGTACTTCTTTCAGGTGTTACCTTTGGCGGTAATTTTGGTTTTGTTTATCGTGGTCTGCCTACCTTTCCAAGATCCCTTACCGTATCTTCTCTGTCAGTAAGTCCTGGCGATGGTGCCTATTGTACTGGAGTAGCTATTCCTCTTAGTTATATATTTTCTGGTACTATCTCTGCTGCAGGGGTTACCTGGACAGCTACAGGCGGAGGACAAACATTTAGCCCAAGTGGAGATGGAGGCGTAACATCAACGAGTGCCAACCCAACAGTAACCTTTAGTACTACCGGAACTAAAACAGTAACGCTTACCTTTTCTGATTTTTGTAATAGACCCATTCCTCCAGTAACAATGACGTTTAACATTGCAGCTCCTAAAGTTCCTACAGGAACAGTTTCATGCAGTGCTCCTAATGTTGTATTAACTGCTACAGGAGGAGTACCGGCAGATTACCCAAATTATATTTGGTACACTGGTTCTGTGTCACCAGCAAATATAATTGGAATCGGAAGCCCTGTTAATTATAGTGTAGGTGTGACCTCTTCTTTACCAAGTCAAATATGTATCGGCGTTGCTTCAGGGTCTCCTACAACTGCATCTGGCTCTAATAGCATAGCATCTTCAAATACACTTCCAGGTGCATCGCAAATTACACCTCAAACATCTGCTACATTTAATGTTCTGGCAAATCAACTTAAATTAAAATCTTATAATATAGGATTCCGATTTGCAGGAACTTACTCCGTTACAACTACTATAAAAAATGGAAGCGGAACAACTGTATACACCAACACTGCAAGTACTGGTGCGGTAGCAGCAGCAGCAAATTTTCCTATTATGGTAAACACAACTTTGCCTGCCGGAAATGGTTATACTATTACAGTTAATACAACTCCTTCAGGTTTGGAGCTTCAAAGGGGTGTTTGGGCAGGTGCTACAAATGCCGGACAGATTACTTATAATGGTTTTGGTACTGGAGTCGATGTAGTTGCAAATCTACAATACGATTGGTTCAATTATACAGCGACACCTGTTTGTTCAACTCCAATTTGTGTTCCCATTGCTTGCACGCTCCCTGTTGATCTAATAGAGTTTTCGGGTAATGTTGTTAAAAATGGAGTACTATTAAATTGGGTTACTGCTTCCGAACTAAACAACGATTATTTTGAAGTGCAACGTTCATCTGACGGAATCAATTTTGTGACGATTGGAATAGTAAAGGGTCATGGAAATAGCAGTTCTCTAAACGAATATAATTATACAGATCTTTCTCCTTACAGTGGAATTGGTTATTATAGATTAGTACAACATGATATTAATAACAATACAACAAATATTGGTACCATATCAGTTGAAACGAATAGCAATTTATCAATATCTGTTGCCCCTAACCCATCTCACGATGCCTTTAATGTAACGTTGAGAAATGCCAATGGAGCGGAATTAGTTGTGTTGGATGTTCTTGGAAGAGTTGTAGAAACTACTACCTTAGCAAAAGATGTTAACTCTGTAAAAGTAGGTA
>JANYCO010000192.1 GCA_025360235.1 Cytophagales bacterium | reverse complement strand
TTTTAAAGAATTGATAAGGTTCCAATGTGTAGGCCAGTGTATCCGTCACAGCCTTTCTTACCAGAGGCTTGAAGAATTCTTTGCGAATAGAAATATGTTTGGAAAGTTTATTCAAAAAAGTTGTCAGTGCCTCTTTTACTTCTTCATCTTCATAATCAAAATAAGGGCTTCTGAGTTTATAAGATTCTTCTTTCCAACGGTCGAAAAGATTTTTTACAATAAATAAATTCAATTGATCAATGCCTGTAAACTTTAAAATTTCAGCACCTGAAATAACAGAGGTGTTGCCTTGATAATAATCGTTGCAAAGCTTTTCTGACAACGCTATACTGTAGGATTCCAGTTTTGGTAAATCTACTTTGGTCTGCATATCTCTTTATAACTTAAATTCTTTGCTTAAAATTACCGATTTTGCCTCATTATTGGCACATCCAGTCTAAAAAACTTACGAACAACCCTCATCATTATTGCCATTAAAAGCGTCTTTTTTTGTTAGATTTGTATACTAAAAGAGTGATTCTTCGTTTCTGTCTTACTTGTAGTAAAATAATGCTAAATAAATTACCTATTCTAAGTTGTCTGATCTTCCTTTCCTCAATTGTTTCGGGGCAGGAAAACAATATTCGTATTGGTCGGTGGAGGGTACATCTGCCTTACAGTGATATGAAAACAGTAGCGGTAGGTCAAAATAAAGTATATGCTGCTAATGGAAGCAGTATATTTCATTTTGACAAAGAAGACAATTCGCTAAATGTTAATTCGAAGTATACAGGCCTTAACGATGTTACTGTTTCAAAAATTGGTTACAACAGTTCTCAGGATACCTATATTGTCGGTTATGAAACAGGCAATATAGATCTTATAAAAGGCAATGTTATTACCAATGCCAATGATATTTTCCGGTCTCCTGGTACTGGATCTAAAAAAATAAACCATATATTTTCAAATAAAGAATTCGTCTATATTTCCGGAGACTACGGAGTCGTGTTATATAACATTAAAAAAAAGGAGGTGAAAGAATCTTATTTGACACTTGCACCTAATTCTGCCTCCAATGCTGTATATGCCACTGCGCTGAATAACGACAGCATTTATCTGGCCACTTCAAAAGGAGTAATGAAAGCTAAAATTTCTCCAGGAGTTAATCTTCTTGCTTTTTCAAGTTGGTATACTTTCCAGGCCGCAGACAGCATCGATACTTTAAATGTTGTCTCGGTTTGTGCCCACGCAGGGATAATATATGCCGCTGTATTGAACAAAGGAATTTATTATTATAACGGTTCCAAGTGGAAAAAGACCCCTGTCCCTATGACAGGTGGAGGTGCTATTTATAGCCTTACTGCTTCATCAAAAGGCATACTAGCTTGTGTCGACTCTGCTGTATTTAAGATTACTTCTCCAATGATTTTCACCTCCCTATTTTATCAAAATAAAATAACCCCAACTGAAGCCCAATACGATTCTGAAAATACACTTTGGATCTCTACCTTAGTAGGAGGACTTATTCAATATAAAAACAGTAAAACCAATTATCTTTATCCCAATGGACCACTTACCAACAAAGCCTTTCGGTTTGGATACTACAATAATAATATTGTAGCATTGCCTGGTGGTTATAATTCCATTGCACAAAAAGTATATTTCCAAAATTGGTGGTGCACTTTTGAAAACAGCACTTCCTGGACTATAGGAGAATATCTATATCCATCAATACCTGCTACGTTTACAGATTTTGTTTGTGCTACTTATAATCCAGTCAATTCAACGCTTTACCTTTCCTCTTACGGAGATGGGCTTATTGCAATAGGTCCTGATCAATCGGTTAAAAAATACAATGATTTAAATAGCCCTTTAAAATTAAGTAATGCCAACATATTAGTTGGTGAAACCGCAGTAGATGGTGATGGAAATTTATGGATAACAAACCGTGTTTTTAACAATGGTGATTCGAATTTTCATAAACTTTCTGCGCAAGGCGTTTGGACAAGTTATGCAATTCCAGGAGTGCTCAGCAAGAATGCTATCAGCGTTACAATTGATGATAATAATAATAAATGGATTCGTGCTGCTGCGCCTAGTACTGAAATTGGAATCGTTATCTATAATGAAAAAACCGGAACAACCAGAACACTTTCAAATTCTTCGGGGCAGGGTAACTTGCCAGACATAAATGTAAATTGTATCACCAAGGATAAAAAGGGGACAATGTTTGTAGGTACCAATCAAGGAATTGCTGTAGGCTATGATCCTTATGGTATTTTTAATTCAGGAACAGATCTAGTAACTCCAATATTTGAAGGGTTTCCAATACTTTATGAAAGAAGTGTTTTGTGTATAACAGTAGATGGAGGAAACAGGAAATGGGTGGGAACAAATGATGGTCTCTGGCTTTTTGACGCAGACCTGACTCATGTACTCGAGTATTTCGATACCGGCAACAGTCCGTTACTTTCTAGCTATATAATGGATATTAAAATTAATGAATTGACCGGAGAAGTTTTCTTTGCAACAGAGGAAGGTATAGTTTCATACAGAGGCACAGCGACTGAAGGTGATGATAAATACAGTAATGTAAAAGTTTTTCCAAATCCTGTAAAACCTGATTTCAGAGGGTTGGTAGGTATTTCAGGACTTGCTACGGATGCAGCGATTAAAATAACAGATGTATCGGGAAACCTGGTCTATGAAACAACCGCACAAGGAGGGACCGCCGTATGGAACGTAAAGGATTATAATGGCAAAAGAGCAGCTACAGGAGTCTATCTTATTTTTTGTGCTACAGCTGAAGGCACTCACAAATTTGTTTCTAAAATAGCTGTGGTAGAATAATGCTACACAAAACGAGAGGCATAGTTCTTGGTCATATAAAATACGGTGATACTTCTATAATTTCAAAAGTCTATACAGAAGAATTTGGATTGCAAACCTACATTGTGAATGGCGTGCGAAGTAAATCTTCGAAAAATAAGATTGCCTTGTTTCAGCCACTAACCTTGCTGGATATGGTGGTGTATTACAAAGAGAATAGAGAC
>JANYCO010000165.1 GCA_025360235.1 Cytophagales bacterium | reverse complement strand
GCCGCTTGTTTATTTTTAAAAGGGAGTGCTTCATCATACATTGGTTTGATGTATGTTTTTCCATAACGCGTGCAATACCCGTACTTGCCATTTTGCTTAACTATAAAATAGATTCCGCTAAAATTTCCTATCTCATCAAATTCTGGTGCTGTAATTTTCTTTCCACGCAAACTAAAAAGACCATACTTGCCTGATTTTTTCACCTGAATAAGTTCATCCGTTTTCAATGAAATAGAATCAAACTCAGGATTAATAATCGTTTTGCCTACATTATTGAAAACTCCCCAAAGATTATTTTTTTCAAAGACGATATCGTTGGGTGCAATTTTTTTTACTTTGGTAATTTCTAATGGAATTAAGTAATTACAATTTGAATGATTTACTACTCCAAAAGTTTTATCGATCTGAACCAGCGAAGCCTCGTCAGACATCACCTGTGCGAGTTTGTACTGAGGTTGACAAATAAACTTAAGTTGTTCTTCATTATACAAACCCCAAACATTATTTCTCTTAACCCAGGCAAGACTAGAATTTAAAATTGGGTTTATCTCTGTATACTGTGGCACTTGAAATACTTGTCCTTTAGCTCCTATCAATCCCCAAAGGCCTTTCTCCATAGCCCATACTTTACCATCACGAAAGTTGGTGAGTTTTTCATATTTGCATTGTAAAACAACATTTCCTTCGCAGTCGATAACCCCACAAAGAATGCCGCGTTGTACAATGGCTCTTCCTTCTACAAATGGCGATACTTTAGAATAAATAGGTTCAATAATCCACTGACCCATCATATCTGAATAGCCCCAACTCCTGTTTTCCGATAATTTAGGTACGAGATCTTCTTTACAACCTGTTCCTTTTTGGGCTTCTACAAGGGTAGAAATTAATAAAAGTGCTATCAAAAAGGTGTAGGTAAGGAATCTGTTCAATTTATTCATGCATAGTATAATTTTATCAAATTTATGTATTTCAAACCACCTCTCCAATTTAGATTACCGATTTAACGGATTATTCAATTTCACTGATTTTATTGCTAACTAAAATTACAAATATAAAACTTAACCTACTGAATATTGTTACTTATAAGTAATAAACAACTGTTAGGAACCGCATTTATTGCTTATTTTTGCAACTGGCATAATACTTAAGCGTAAAAAAATGATTTAAAAATCTTAAAATATGCTTATTTCTTGCCATTTTGTAACTATATATAGTTGCTATTAAAATCTTTTAAGTATCTTTTAACAAACACATGAAAATTTACTTGGTCGGCTTGATGAAAATGCGCTATTTCAACTATTTTCTTTTACTCCTGTTTTTGGCCTGCATCGAAACGAAAGGAGAGAGTATCGTTAAGTTAAGCGACTCTATACAATATCAAATGATTACCAATGATTTTATAGAAGTACTGGAAGACAAATCTGGGACATTGGTTATTGACAATGTTTCTGATCCCTTAATGTCATCTCAGTTTTATAATGTAAACCGAAATTATGCCCTAAATGAAAATATGACTTCTATTTATTGGGCAAGATTTCAAATATCCAACCTTTCAGGAAAGCAAAAAAAATGGTTGCTTGAAATATTAGATTCCAGACAAGATGATATCGAGCTTTTTCAACTAGACGACAATAATAGGTATATACAAACCAAAGCTGGTATCAATGGTGATTTCCATAATCGTGAATATCAGCATAAAAATTTTATTTTTGAAATTCAACCTAAATCTAAAGCTGGGTATTATTATTTAAGGGTGAAATCAAAAGCCCGTACGAGCTT
Organism: Cytophagales bacterium; assembly: GCA_025360235.1. GTDB lineage: Bacteria > Bacteroidota > Bacteroidia > Cytophagales > Cytophagaceae > JANYCO01. The sequence continues at coordinate 500 of JANYCO010000165.1, read as the reverse complement.
TTTAATGAGGGTAAGTACTTCAAAATTCATTTTGGAATATGGTCTCAACGAATATTATTTCCTTGGACTCTACTACGGTATTCTTGCTATGATGGCCCTATACAGCTTGTTCGTATTTTTCATGATCAAAGAGCGGGTATACCTGTTGTATCTATTGTATACAGTTAGCTGGATGTATTGGTCTATGCTGGCAGATGGTACGGGGTTTCAATATATTTGGCCAGGATTCCCAATAATTTCAAAACTTGGAATGTTTATTTCCAAACCTATGTTATTAGTTACCTTCGCATTTTATTCAATTGAATTCCTTAAAAATTCTGACAAAACAATTCTTAATAAAAAGTATATCCTCTATTCTATTGGTTTGTATTTACTTTTTTTCCTTGTCCAATATTCTCTTGATTTATCAAAAATACTGGATACTCTTTTCCTTATTCCTTTTATCATCGTCGTTTTTTACTCTTATAAAAATTTACAATCCGGTTATCAACCTGCTCGTT
>JANYCO010000150.1 GCA_025360235.1 Cytophagales bacterium | reverse complement strand
ATCCAAGACAAATTGCAACAAGAAGGAAACTGTAATGCTCCAAAGTAATAAAAGTAAGCAACCCGAAAGCGAAAATAGCTAAACCTGCCAATGCCCATGAAAACTGACGAAATACGCCTTCCACCTTTGCTTGCACGTCGTGACGAATACTAATATCCAATGGAATAAAAAAGTTTTTCAAAATTGGATCTTCAAAAGTATCTTTTGCCACAGAGAAAAACAGTTTACTAAGTGCAATAAATATAAAGAAGAAAATACTACCCTTCTCTAAATCTTCCACATTCCCGGCCAAACCCGTTATCCCGGCAAGAAGAGTAAAGAAAGCAACGAGTAATGGCAATACCAGCAGAGAAACCTTCACACCATATTGTTCGATGACATTATCTCCAATAAATACCTGCATCAACAAACTTATAATCGTAAGAATCCCCCCATAGTAAGCGAGAAATCTGGTAAGATCTTCCGCATCTGGAAATTGAAAAGAAGAGGAACGAAGAAAAGAATAATCCACAAAGATATTTGCTACCACAGAAAGCATAAACATGAGTGAAAGCAACCGAACATATTTATTTTTAACCAAAGAATCCAACCTGCTGTCAGCCTTAGCTGAAGAGAGGTTTCTAACAACCTGACTCAATCGCTCTGAACTAAATCGAATATTAAAAATCAACTGTGTAAGAAAGGATACAAATAACCCGACAGCACTTATATATAAATATGATTCAACTTTTATTTCAATAATCGCCACCGCAAAGAAGGCTATGGTAGTGGCAAACATTCCCCCTTGATCCACCGTTCCCATTATTTTCTTTTCCTGTTTCAAATTGAATGCTCTTGATACAGTACCGTAAAAACCAAGCAATACAATAGCATTGAAAGGTCCTAAGCAGGCAAATGAAATTAGAAGTAAGGGATAATAATGAGCATATGTTGTTGGATCAACATAAGAGAAGGCCAATGTTATAGAACTTACCATTAAAAGAATCATTAATAAGTTTATAATAGTAAGTCTTGAGAATGACACAAGATTTTGCAAAGTTGAAAAAATTGCTGTAGCTAAAATCCCGAGAAAGCCTGTAATAATAATTGAAATAGCGAGCGGATATTTATAAAGGACTTCTTGCCAGATCCAACCCAAAGGATGATCCGGATGTGCTGCATATAATTCTATATCAGCAAGCTTATTCAGGAAGAGCGTACTTACCGTTACATCATACGTTACAATAAATGAACCAAGGAAAAACGAGTTGGCGAGAAGCATATATACCCTTCCTTCTTCTGATTCTTCTATATTAAGTAGTCTACGGAGAAACTTTCTCATTTTATTCCAAGTTTATATAATCTTGTTATGACTCATAACTAGAGGCTAAAGTAATGATTTTTACCTTATTTAAAAAATATCAGGCTTAATTCGCTCTTGAAATAACTATAATAACACAAAAAAACACAATTGTTCAACTATTTCCAATTTAAAGCATATTACCGAACTGGAATTTGCTCAAATTTTACTTTTGGCTGTTCTGAATCCTTGTAAGCTTTTCGAGGTTTTAGATTTAAAATCTGGAATAATTCTTTGTCTTCATTCACTTCAGGATTAGGAGTAGTGAGTAATTTATCTCCTGCAAAAATCGAATTTGCTCCTGCAAGGAAACACAAAGCCTGCTCTTCTGTAGTCATTCTTACTCTTCCCGCAGAGAGTCTTACCATTGTTTTAGGCATAATAATTCTTGCGGTAGAAATCATACGCACCATTTCCCAAACAGAAACTCTTGGCTGATCTTCAAGTGGCGTCCCTTCTACAGGTACCAATGCATTCACAGGCACTGATTCCGGATGCTCAGGTAAATTGGCTAATGTCATCAACATACCGATTCTATCGTTATGAGATTCTCCCATACCGATAATTCCACCGGAACAAACAGAAATCTTTGCATTACGCACATTGTCGATTGTTTCAAGACGGTCACCGTAGGTACGGGTAGAAATAATTTTATCGTAATGTTCTTCGCTTGTATCTAGATTATGATTGTAGGCGTATAAACCTGCGTCTTTAAGTTTAAGAGCTTGTTCTTCGGTCAACATACCTAGAGTGCAACAAACTTCCATTCCCATGGTGCTTACACCTTTCACCATCTCCAACACTTTATCAAAGTCTTTGTTATCGCGCACTTCTCTCCAGGCTGCTCCCATACAAAAACGGGTACTACCGCTTTCTCTTGCATTATTCGCAGCTTGCAGCACCTCTCCTACTTCTAATAATTTATGAACTTTTACATGCGTATGATACCTTGCTGCCTGTGGGCAATAAGAACAATCTTCCGGACAACCACCCGTTTTCACTGACATCAATGTACATACTTGTACCTCCTGTGCATCGTGAAATTCTCTGTGCACCGTGGCTGCTTTGTACATTAAATCCAATACAGGAGAATTATATATTTCTGCTATTTCTTCCCTTGTCCAGTTATTTTTGATCACCGTCATGTTTTACTAATTTTAATTAGAGGCACAAAAATAAGGTATTTTTAGTTTTAACAATACCTTATTTTCATTTTATGCATCAACTTACACATTATCAAAAGGATATTTTCGCTTTGAAGAGATTACAAATCAAGTTGATTTTTACTTTATAATCAACTTGTAAGGCATCAACGCATTTACGCCATTTAATTTATCAAGATCTTTTATTGATTTCAAATAAGGAAATAAATAACCCAATTCACTTTTTAACAACTCTTCTTTAGTACTAGCCTCTCCATCACTAATTCCTGATAATGCATTTTCCCAGAATGAATTTTTCTGTTCCGGCCAATAAACAATTGAATACTCCTCTTTTAACTTAGCTTTTTCGGCAGCCAGTTTTACAGCATCGTTCACACCTCCTAGTTTGTCAACTAAATTTATTTTCAAAGCTTCTGATCCTGACCAAACTCTTCCTTGTGCATATTTTTTTAATTCATCTTGTGCCATTCCTCTTCCTTGAGAAGCCTTTGAAGTAAAGTCGTCGTAGATCTCTTCTACTTCATTTTGAATCATTTGTTTTTCATAAGCAGTCAAGGTTCTGGTAGCAGAACCCACATCGGAAAAAGTACCTGTTTTTTCTCGATCGGTTGTTACGCCTAATTTCTCTTTTAAGAACGCTTCCATATTCAACACCAAACCGAACACTCCAATAGAACCTGTAATCGTAGTTGGTTGCGCCACAATTGTATCACATCCCATGGCTATATAGTACCCGCCGGAAGCAGCCACATCCGACATAGATGCGATTATTGGTTTCACATTTCTAGTTAAAATAACTTCATTCCAAATTACATCAGAAGCTAAAGCACTGCCTCCCGGAGAATTTATTCTTAGTACTATAGCTTTCACATCATCGTCTTCTCTCGCCTTTTTTATTTGTGCAGCCAACGATTCCGAACCTATCGTTTCATCATTTCCTTTTCCTGACCTTATCTCTCCGTTGGCTATAATTACTGCAATTTTTGAATCGTAAGATTTACTTTTCAATTCATGGTGATCTAATAAGGTCGCATAAGTGACAAATTTTATTTTATCGTCTTTTTCCTGTCCGGTTTTGGAGCGGATATATTCTTCTGTTTTATTGTAATACTCCAAATCGGTAACCAAACCATATTTTAAAGCATCCTTTCCATTATGCACCAGCATTGAATCAGAAATTAATTTCAATTTCTCTTTTTCGATTTTTCTGGACAAGGCTACATCTGTAAGATAGGTATCATAAATAGAATTCAAAAACGATTTCACCTGAACCCGGTTGGAATCACTCATCTTATCTAACAAGAAAGGCTCTACAGCGCTTTTGAAACTACCCACTTTAAAGACTTCTACTTTTATATTTAGCTTTTCTAAAGTTCCCTTTAGAAAAAGTTGCTCTGATTCCAACCCATTAAAC
>JANYCO010000157.1 GCA_025360235.1 Cytophagales bacterium | reverse complement strand
AACTGGCCAATGATGCTTCGTACTTCTTCTTCTCATGAAGAAGGCTGCGAAAGAGATTGGGCAATCACAACAAAAGAATTTATCGGCGACGCTAACGGTAACCTTACTGCAGTGAAAATTGCAGAGATGGGCTGGGTAACTCCTGAAGGAAGTAAACTTCCGAAATACCAGGAGATGGCTGGAACAGAAAAAACAATTCCTTGCGAACTTACACTTCTTGCAATGGGATTCCTACATCCACAGCACGAAGGTATGCTGAACGACCTTGGAGTAGAGTATGATGACCGCGGTAATGTAAAAGCGAAAGACAATTACCAATCCACAACAAATCCAAAAATATTTACGGCCGGTGATATGAGAAGAGGGCAATCTCTTGTTGTATGGGCAATTGCCGAAGGACGTGAGTGTGCTCGTAATATCGATATTTTCCTTACAGGAGAATCAGTGTTGGAAGCCAGGGATGAGGGGGTTTTGCACCTGTAGTCATAGGTTAGAGTGCTAGAATAAAATACTCAATACTCTTGCTGTTGCTCTTGCTGACCCTCAGTAATAATAACAGCAAGAGTATTTAAGGGGAACAGATTTTTTAATTTTTATAGTGAAGATAGAAAACCATTATTTACGTAAGTAGTATTCTTTTATTGTCTGTCAGCAAGAGCAACAGCAAGAGTAGCCATAAGGTCGATTATTTTTAAACAAAAACCATTTTTATGTTCGATTTTGAAAAACTAACAGTGTACACAAAAGCTAAAACCTACAACAAAGAAATTAACACAATATTAAAGCAGATCGTAATTGATACAACCATAAAGAATCAATTGAAGAGATCTTCGTTAAGTATTGTATTAAATATTGCAGAAGGGACCGGAAGAAATACCAGTGCAGATAAACGAAATTTTTATATAATCTCAAGAGGATCAGTTTTTGAATGCGTAGCAATACTTGATCTTTTGAAAGATGATGAAATTTTATCTGAACAATTGTTTCAGAATTTTTATGAAAAATCAGATGAACTTTCAAGAATGCTTTACGCAATGATACAGAAATTGAAATAAATACACTCGCTGGTTCAAGTGCCTCGCTTGAACCAGCTGGGGAAAGATCCTGTTTTGGATTATTCCTTTTTCCATAAATTATAACAATGTATATCTTGAGGTTTGCTCATACTAGTTTCATCATACTCACCACAACGATGACAAACATTTTCAGTATAGGTCATGTTTTCATATTGAGCCCATACATAATAACAATCTGTACAGTATGGTTTTTCAGGATTATAGTCAATTCGCATTTCACATCTGATGCAATACCCTATAATCTTCTTTTGATATTTTGGTGTCGTGTCTCCGTTTGATTTTGTATAGGAGGTTGTTTGTCTATCAGATTTTTTTAATTGAATAGGCTCTGCAGATTGTAAAATTGAAAGCGTTTCTGCAATTGCTTTTTCAAATAATTCTTTGTCAGAATTCTTGTCAATTAGAACACCCATCTCTCGGTTAGTCTTCTCTGAAAATTCATACATATTCATAGAAGTAATAACCATTTTACTCTCATTTAAATAGCATTTTGCATGAAGATTTTGAAAATAGAATAGTTCTACATTTTTAAGCTCAGCGAGAGAGTTTTTTTCATTGGGTTTAAGTTCATCCTTTCCATAGATGATTTTGATAGAGACATTTTTGTTTGAAGCGTCTTTTAAGCGTTCGTAAAATGTTTTAGAAAGCTGTAAATAAGGAGAGATTAAAACAAGTTTATTTTTTGCCTCAATTATTATATTTTCAATATGGTATGAAGTACCATTTGTTGTTAAAAATTCTGCCATGCTTTATCAGATAGTTTTTGAAATAGTTATTCTATTGGTTCGATTATTTCAAATATTCTTAAAAAATATGATAAATCCTATTAATCAGGGAGAATCAATGTATTCTTATATTTCTGTTTTGATTAAATGCCATCTTTGTAGTTTTCCGCCGTTGCAGGAGCTTTTCTCCTGCAACATTTTTCTACGAAGATTGAAGTTGCTTTCGTAAACTGATTTTAGAATTCATTTCAAACGTAGGGGCCACAGCAAACCCTTGCAGGAGAAAAAAGCTCCTGCAAGGGTGAAAGAAGAACAGTTTATTCCTGAAATTATTTCACCATCAACAATTCTGATTTGGCAGCAGCGCCATTGATAAAATAGTTTATAGTATAAATGCCTTTGTTGAGGTTTGATACATTAATACTTGCCAATGTTTTATTTGTTGTACTTTGAGCTACTACCATTAGCTCTTTACCCATTATATCAGACAACGTAATTTTTACATCCGAAACAGAATTTAATTGTAGTTCTACTGTAGCAATATCCGAAACTGGATTTGGAGAAAGTGTAGAGGACGCTATAATTGATCTAGCTTCATTTATTCCGGTTAGAGTTCCGTTTGCAGTAAGAACAATTGTATAAGTGCTTTCGTTGGCATCGTCATTTTCTATATCTAATGTAACTGTTTTTCCAGTAGCAACAGAAGTAGGAGAAAAAGTAATATCAAATGTTTCCGAAGTGCCGGCAGCAATGACTGAAGGGAAAACAGGTAAATTGCTAAGCGAAAACTCAGCAAGATTAGTTCCCGTCAAGAAAATATCTGTAATTGTTAAATCAGCGGTACCGGTATTCTCAATAGTAAATGCTTCAGCAATTCCTGATGTACCTGACTGGACGTTTGTCATGGTTGTGTTTCCTGCATCAAGTACAATGACACCGGAAGCGGTGCCTTTCCTAACATTAATCTCCGGAACAGGCTGAGGGGTTCCATCTCCCAAAATTTTAATAGCATAACTGGGTTGAAACCCATCACTATTAGCAATTGTTATTGTAGTAGTTTTGTTTGTTGCCACTGATGTAGGAGCAAAAGTAACAGTAAATGTTTGTGAGTTGCCAGGGGCAATAATTGCAGGCATAGAGGGAAGTCCTCCTAATGAAAATTCTGCAGCATTTGCTCCGGCTTGGGTTATGCCTGTAATCGTTAAATTGCTGGCACCAAGATTTTGAATAGTGAATGTCTGAGGAGTGCCAGCATTTCCAGTTATTACAGCAGGTAAAGTAGCAGGTTGCCCGTTTGGAATAGCTGTCCCACTTGTAGTTCCTTGTTTAATACTAATGGTTTGGCTAGGACACATACCTACTCTTAAGTTGTCTATAGTAAGTAAAGCATTACTGCCATTTCCAGCACCATATGGATTATAACCATCCGCTACATTTTGCTTGGCATTGGTAACGGTAAAGACAATTTTAGAAATTATACTAAAATCTAAATTGTTGGCTAAGTAACAATTGGTGCCAATGGTACCGGAAGCTTTAGGAACTGTTTTGGTATAATCGGCCTGATATCCTCCTGCAAATGTTCCAGTAAGCGTCGTTGAAGCTCCAGGAGCCAAGGTATTGGTCATAATACCGTAGGCCCAGGCATTATCGCAGTTTCCTACTCCTAAAGTTAAAGCATAAGCATAGGTATCTATCATTGCACCTAAACTATCCTGGATAGCCATTCTTACCACGATACTGCTTGTATCAGAGCTGTTATTCTTAATGTCAACT
>JANYCO010000089.1 GCA_025360235.1 Cytophagales bacterium | reverse complement strand
TGAATTGCCAGCTAAGGCATTACTGTTATCATAAATACCCTTTCCAGATGAACTTATATCTTTATTTCCAGAAATAACATTTCCGTCTCCCACATTGAGCCCACCTATTATGTTATTTGACGTGGAGTTTGTAAGTATAATTCCAACATCCTGTGTGCTACTTGCAATAAATGAAGTACCAGAAATATCAAGACCTATATAATTACCTTTTACATTATTTCCAGTTGATGTAACTCCACTTATTGATATCCCTACAGCTTCGTTACCTGAAATAGTATTTATAGCAGCAGCAGTATTTCCTCCTATTATATTATTAGAAGAACTTAAAACCATAATACCTTTATCTTGAGCATTGCCTGTAACCCATGTTAATCCATCTTTTTGTAATCCAATAATATTTCCGCTTACTTTGTTCCCAATTGAATTAGTACTATTCAAGAAAACTCCATAACCATAAGATGTAAGTTTATTTCCTGAAATAACATTCCCTTCATTTGGATTAATACCACCAATAATATTACCACCTCCACAATCGGTAAAAACATTAACTCCAATATCCTGCACATTACTGGCTATATAGGTAGTTCCCGTTTTATCAATACCAATATAATTTCCGATGATTTTATTTCCAGTTGTTCCAGCGCCTGTCATTTGAACACCTATTAATTGATTGGCGGAAATAACATTTCTTGCTGCTACATTATTTCCACCAATAATATTATTGGGAGAACCAGAAATCAATATTCCGTAATTCTGTGGGTTGGTTGCCACCACAGTATTCCCATTAAATTGAGGCCCAATAATATTTCCCAACACAAAGTTTCCTCCAACTGTAGAAGACAAAGTAACTCCATTAACGTTTCCTGATATCAAATTTCCATCATCGGCGCCAATTCCTCCTATTGTATTATTAGTAGCTGTACCAGTAATCTTTACTCCATCTGTCTGATTGGCTCCCACTATAGTAAGTCCTGTTTTTTTTAATCCTATAGAATTACCCTTAACTGTATTCCCAGAGGCTGCTCCATTTATTATTACACCAGCACCACCACTATTCATTCCAGATATTAGATTAACGCCTGCAAACGTACCATCTCCAATAGTATTATTATTTCCACTGATCTGAATTCCATAATAGGATACTAACGCTCCGGCAAGTCCTGCAGGATTAACTCCAATAAAGCAACCAAGAACAGCATTATTATTACCTGTAATATTAATACAAACGTCATTAGGACTTGGAGTTCCATCTCCAATACTTTGCATGTGCAACCCTTGTACAATATTGTTATCACTTGCCAATACCAAACCTGTATTTACTGCTGCTGCACCACTAAAAAGTGTAATTTTGTAAGTGGAAGCCGAAGTTAATGAACCTCCAAAAACTGAAATAGTATTAATTGTTCCATTATTACCACTATTGTTCCAGCCATCAATGGTAACACCAGCCATATCTGTTAAATTTGGCAATGGAGTCGTAAGTGAAAAAGTGACAGTCGCTGCCCCAACGTTAAAAATTATAATATCATGACCACAGTTTGCATTTGCTAAACGAATACATTTACGTAATGTATTCGTACCATCGGCCAATGTATAGCCAAGAGCATTGTCTGTATCTGCATTATTATCTACCACATAGGTTTGAGCAGTACCAGTGGTATTAAGTGTAATAGTTCCGGAGGAGGCAGTGAGTCCGCAACCATTTTCTGCTCTTACTCTGTAATAATAATTGATACCCGCATTTAATGAAGTAACCGAATAGCTTAACACGTTGCCAACATTCAAATTATTAAACCCAGGAACAAACGTGGCAAATGTATTTACGGTTGATATATCCAAATAATAAGTTACAGCATTTGCTGAAGCTGCCCAGTTTGCAATAAACGAAGAACAAGTTATTGATATAGCAGCATTGGCAGTAACGCCTCCGGGAGCGCCAGATGAAATGGTTAAATTTGTACCATTATCAGGACCTGTGGTGAATGGATTAGAGGCCACAACTCTTATTCTGTAACCCGCCCCAAGAGGTTGAGCTCCTGGTATTGTTGCCACAATAGTTCCGGCCACCTGAGAAGAAAGGGTTCCTATATTTGTTGGTGCGGCAAAACTTCCTGCAAGGTTAGAAATCTGAGCTGTAAAAATATTTCCAGCACCAAAAGTTCCAGTTATAGTAAATGGTACATTCACCAAACCACCTTGACAATATACGATGGCAGACAATGCAGAAGTTTTTACTGTAGGACCCTCGTAGGCTCCCATCCAAGGGGTAGGTGAACGAGGAGCACCTAATTTGTCGTCAGGAACATTTGTGGTAAGATTAAATCCGGTTCCAGCGCCTGGAAAGGGAGATAGGGCGAAGCCAGCAGGGTCGATGGTGGTGGTGCC
>JANYCO010000029.1 GCA_025360235.1 Cytophagales bacterium | reverse complement strand
TTTACTTTCACATCGTTGAAACAGGGCGCTGCCTTTTCAAATTCTTTCTGCGTAAAATAAGAGTAGCCTTGTTTGAATTTAGCTTCTGTTCGTTGACTTTCTGAAAGCATTTCAGGATTTACCTTCCCAAAATATTCTATGGCTTTATCGTATTTTTTGTTATTGTAATAAACATTTCCAAGATCAAAATTGGCCAGAGCTGTTTTGGAATGGTAAGGGTATTTTAATATGAAACCATTTACCAGATCTTCTCCATCAGCATTGAATAGGCTTAGCGCACAATAGGCGATGTAATACTCCGCATCAATAGATTTAATAGAACTTGGTTGGAGGCGAATGAATTGGGAAAAAAATTCACGGGCAGCGCCGTATTTCTCTTTATCAAGGAGTTCGAGCCCTTTCCTGAAAAGGTCTTCGTCTGAAGTTTTCACTAAGGTATTCTGTGCGAACACACCCGTCGTAAAAAGGCAGACCAATGCAATAGCGGTACTTATCCTTTTATAATAACTCATCATTTTCAAAACCTGTTATTCCTCTAACGAAACCTTTCTGTCAGGTATTGTATAGTTTCATTCAAAAATATAAAAAAAATGAGAAAGGACGATAAGGAAGTTATGCACAATGGTAGCTTAGCTTAAAGTTGAAGGTTTATTCTGGTTACTCTTTCTTTTCCAATTCTAGCTTCAGGTCGTCCATGTTCGTTGCCTTGTCTGTAATTTCTTTAAGAATAAAAACCCTGCTTTTATATTCTGTTACATTTCTCAGATCCAGATAAAGCTTATAGCTTCTGTTGTACTTTTGAAAAAACAACATATTCTCTTTTCCTGGTAATAATATTAATGTTTCTGTATGATTTTGTTTCAATAATCCATTAAACCCAGGGATTATACTATACGTTATATGATCACATTCTTTTTTAGGCCTTCCTCGATAAAGTACCTTCCTGCATTTAAACAAAGTATCTGCATCTTTATTCAGATAAACAGCGTCCTCAACATATTGTTTTCTCTCCAATGCCATTTCACTGTCAAAATTATAAATCCCCAGACCTATATAAGTAATGGTATTTCCTATTGCATTTGGATCTACATGCTCCCATTTAGCACAGGGTTCATCACTCTCCAGAGAATCTACTTTACAATCATAACAGTCGGTAATCAGGCTTGGATTGTTTTTCAATTCTTCTAATTCTGCTTTGAACTCTTCCATATGTTCATCATAATATTTTATCCATAATGAAAAACACTCACCCCCACATTTAAGCCCTTTATAATTTTGAAGGCAAGCATCCAGCTCTTCACATTGATTGGGGTTATCCTTTTTTGATCCTTTAAAAAAAGAGAAGCTATAACAAGGGGGAAGATTATAGAATCCATGGCGGCATCGGTAGGATTCTGTGCGATTATTAGAAAGAATTTGAGTCAGATTATATAAACAGTAGAGCGGTCTTATTCTGTTATCGTCGATATACATTGAGAGTTCGCTATTAAAGTTTTCTTCTTTTCTTGTGTAAGCCTTCTCATAGTTCCAATATCTCTTGTATGTTTTATTAGGCCTTTTAGGCTGAGCCGGGCAACGATAAAAAACTGAATCCGTCTTTAATTCAACATAAAATATTTCTTTGGAATTTTTACCATAAGCCTCTCGTCGCAATGGAATAATTCTAAAATCGGAAATTTTTAATTCATTAAAAAACTGGAACATTTTTTTATGAGAACCATAATGAATAATCCATCTAGTAGATTCAAGAGGTGCATATTCGGTATTGTTTATTGTTGAAGTAAATTCCAAAATAAGGTCTTTATGCAAAAATCTTTTCTTAACTTTTATTTTAACTGTATACAACTCCTCCGTCCTTTTTAGACATTTTAAATTTACTCCATCATACGCTAAATTTCTATACCGTTGACTAAAGGATTTGAAATCAAAATTGTAATTGATATTGAATTTTTTATTCTTATACTTTAATCCAAAGTTAATCAGTTTAAGAATTTCTGCTGAATCACAAAGATTTATTTCAGAGCAAAAAGGCATCTCCGGACATCTGTCTTCTCCTGTTGTGTTTCCATACCAATATGAATATGGAAAGATTCTTGACGTGTCTGGCTTTATCTTTATCCCTTTTCCTGTATCTGGCTCGATCTTGAAACCCCTCCCAGTATCTGATGCCAGTTCAAAGATCTTTTTTTTCTTCTTCTTTTTTGAAACCACAAATACTTCAGAAGAATTTTGCCCTTTTATATTTTTAGTTTTTTGTCCTTTTGTATTTCTATTTTTAGGAATATCTTTTCTTTCGTTTTTAACCCCTACATTTTCCGTCGTTTTAATTTCCGGTTCCTCACTTTTCTTAGTTACATTATCAATTATAGGATTTAATTCTTTAAGCTTTGCCTTTTTTTCTGGCAACTCCACTGAAACAGCAACTTCTTCTACTCTACCTTTCGTTATCTTAGGCAATACATTGCTATTCTTCTCCGCTTGCGCATTAAACTCATACAAGCGCACGCCCATAGAGGTATCCACATTCGGACATTCTAATCCCATCAGCTTGACAAGCTGCACTGGCATACTATCAATAAAGGCTTCAATCTTCATCATTTGTTCGGACTGATACATTTTCGTTTTCCCCCTTGAATAATAACTCATGGGTAATCCTCCTGCTATAAAATCTACAGGGTCATTGTACTCGGTAATCAAAATTTTTACTGTATCGTTTTCTTTCACATTAAAACTTCCGGGTTCAATGAGAACTTTACATCCGTTTTTCGTGTAAAGAATATTTTTCGTTTTATTTTTGAAAGAAAAAGATTGGACTGACATTCGCCACTGGGCTGGATTAGGCATATTTCTTTCTATATAAATGTCGCATCTTCGGTTCTTAGACCTTCCGTCTTCTGTGGCGTTGGTTTGAATAGGAATATGAAATGCTTTTCCAGTTTTAACTATTGTTATATTTCTTCTCCTGCCCTTTAAATAATGAAAAACGACTGCAGTTCTTCTCTCTGAAAGTGATTTATTGTAAGACAAGGCCCCAATTGAATCAGTGTGCCCTAAAAGTTTAATACCAAAGTGAAATTATATTTAGTCTAATTTTGTTTATTTCGTTTTTTTTGCTACTTTTAGACTAAATTATAAATCACTATTATGGCATTA
>JANYCO010000017.1 GCA_025360235.1 Cytophagales bacterium | reverse complement strand
GGGTACTACGCAGGAATTCCAATCGTATGTAAGTAACACACCTCCCGGAGTGATTGATATGTTGGGAATAAAAGGTATTGGACCAAAGAAGGTACGTACTTTATGGAAAGAACTGGAAATAGATGATTTGGAAAAACTCCGTCAGGCTTGCTTTGACGGACTGGTAGCTTCAGTGAAAGGCTTCGGAGAAAAAACACAAGACAGTGTTTTGAAATCAGTAGAATTTATTTTAAGTAACAAAGGAAAATTTCTTTACTCAGAAGTAGAGGGATTCGCCACACAACTTGAACAAAAATTAAAAGAACTGGAGATCTCTCCTTTACTTTCCTTGTCTGGCGAAGTGCGCAGAAAAATGGAATCAGTAGCGGTAGTACAACTAATTATCGGTACTGACGAAACAGAAGAAGCGATCATTGCATTAGATAAATTTCCTTGGTTAGAAAAAGATGAAATTTCTTCCGGACCATTTGTATGGAGAGGGAAAGACAAAGTGCTGAAAGCTTCTGTAGAAATAAAACTATACCCAACAAAAGAGTATACCTCACGGTTATTTTTGCATTCCTCTGGAAAAGGCCATTTGCTAGGTGAAGCGAAAGAAGGTACCAGCATCTCTACTTATGTAAAGAAAAATTCCTTCAAAGAAGAAAAGGAAATATACGAATCGCTTGAAATGCAGTATGTGGTGCCAGAATTGCGCGAAGGATATAAAGAAATTGCAAAGGCCAAAGAACATAACCTTCCTATTCTATTAGAAGAATCCGATTTGAAAGGAATACTCCATAACCACTCTACCTATAGTGATGGGAAAAATACACTTGAAGAAATGGCGGTGCATTGCAAAGAACTTGGCTACCACTATTTAGGCATCTCCGACCATTCTAAAACGGCTACTTACGCCAATGGTTTGCCGGAATTCAGAGTAAAAAAACAGCAGGAAGAAATCGATGTACTAAATAAAAAACTTGGCCCCTTCAAAATTTTCAAAGGCATTGAATCCGATATCCTTACAGATGGTTCACTTGACTACGATGATGATATACTGAAAAGTTTTGATTTCATTGTAGCCTCCATACATTCTGGTTTCAATATGGATATTAATAAGGCTACCGACAGATTGATCACCGCTATTGAAAATCCTTATACTACCATGCTCGGCCATCCCACTGGAAGATTGTTGCTGCGTAGAGAAGGATATCCAATAGACCACCGAAGAATTATTGATGCCTGTGCCGACAACAAAGTGATTATCGAGATCAATTCCAATCCACATCGTCTTGACATTGACTGGCGTTGGGTAGATTATGCAATGGACAAAGGCGTTCTTCTTTCCATCAACCCGGATGCGCATGAAAAAAATGGATACCTGGATATGAAATACGGAGTATACGTGGGCAGAAAAGGCGGACTTACTGCTGACATGACTTTTAATGCCTGGCCGTTAGAGAAAGTGGAGCAATGGTTTAAAGGAAAGAAAAAGTAGTATGCCCAAAATTCTTATTCTACGTTTTTCTTCTATTGGAGATATTGTCTTGACCACGCCAGTAGTCCGTATCCTAAAACAACAGGTAAAAGATGCAGAAATTCACTATTGCACCAAACCAAACTTCAAAACAATTCTGGAATCTAATCCGAATATAACTAAAGTTCATTGTCTTGGCGATTCTCTTGGAGCATTAATACTTGAATTAAAAAAAGAGAAATTTGATTACGTCATTGATTTGCACAATAATTTAAGAACTTCTATTATAAAATTTCGATTAGGAATACCTTCTAACAGTTTTGATAAGTTAAATTTAAAAAAATGGTTGTTGGTTAACCTAAAGATAAACCGACTACCAACACTGCATATTGTAGATCGATACCTCGCATCAGCTTCAGAATGGAACGTAAAGAGCGATGGACTTGGGTTGGACTATTTTATTCCGGAAAAAGATTTGGTTGATCTGAACATTTTGCCCATTGAATACAGAAATGGCTATATAGCATTTGCTATTGGAGCTCAGCATTTTACAAAAAGACTTCCTCAACATAAAATAGAAGAACTATGTCGTAAACTCTCTCTTCCAATTTTATTGATGGGAGGAAAAGAAGACGCACAAACCGGAGAGGCAATTGTAGCAAAGTTGAAGGCAGAAAATCGTACTGTTTTTAATGCCTGTGGCAAATTCAATTTAAATCAATCGGCTTCTTTAATTAAGCAGGCAAAAACCGTTTTTAGCCATGATACGGGTCTTATGCATATAGCCGCCGCTTTTGGAAAAGAGATTTACGCTATTTGGGGAAATACTGTTCCTGCGTTTGGCATGTATCCTTATAAAACCACTTATCATTCATTAGAGAATACTCATTTGGGTTGCAGACCCTGTTCTAAGATAGGGTTTGATAAATGTCCAAAAGGGCATTTTAAATGTATGGAGGAGCAGGATTTTGCTTTTGTCAAAGAAAATTAAACGAGTCTAAGTATGGAGTATTTTAATGATTTCACTACCCCCCATAAAACCAAAAAGCCCCACCGGGGAGATGGGGCATTTTTTGGACTAATAAACCTTACCTTATTAAAACAATTGAAAACTTCTTTTCAATCATATATAATAACGCAATTATACTACCAATAGTTCAAAGTTGCTTGACAATCACATAAATGGGCATAAAAAAAACCTTACCCTTGAGGTAAGGTTTGAGACATTTTTGCAGGGATAAGGTTAATGTAAGAATTATATCTTTTGAACATCAACGGCATTTTGCCCTTTTTTACCATCAACAACGTTGAAAGTAACCTTGTCGTTTTGACGAACTTTGTCTTTTAAGCCCGATACGTGAACAAAGATTTCACGATTAGAATCGTCTTCTTTAATAAAGCCGAAACCTTTGCTCTCATTGAAGAATTTTACTGTACCTGTACTCATGATAATATTATTTAATAAGTATAAATATAAGGAATTATTGGAGTAAAAAGAATTCGAAAGGAAATTTTAAAAAAATTAATTTAAAGAAAACCTCGGTTTCAATAACTAAAGCCAACAAAAAGAACCAAAATTCTCATTTTTTTGAACTTTCCAGCAATTTTATTATCTTTTCTTTGTCAAACAGCTGTTGTCTAGCCAGTTCTAATTCAGCTTTTAAGTGTTCTATTTCTAATATATGCTTGTAATATTCCAGCCTTATTTTCTCATTTTCGTTGTCTTTGCTGCCACCCTTCTTGTCCCATTTATAAATCTCTTCTACGGAAACCTGTAATATTTTAGCAACCTTTTCTAAACGGTCAACTGTAAGTGAGATTTGTCCACGCTCAATTTTCCCATAAGTAGAATAGTCAATACCTAAATCATAAGCAATAGACTCCTGACTTATGCCCTTAGAACGACGTATATTTTTTATGTTTTCTATTACCTCAGACATTTGTGATTATTAATATATTGCGCCCAAATCTTGTAAACTTATTATTAAGGCAAAAGGCATTAAAATTGTAAAGTAGGACTATAAATACTTGTTTTTTTGTCGAATACATTACATAATAATACAAACGAATTTATCATCCATTTGTTCCTAAGACTGACTAAAAAATGAGTTATAATTTAAAAATAATCAGGAAATACGTGTACTTCCTGCTTTTATCACTTTCGATTTAGCAAAAATTGTTTTAAATCACTAAAATTATTACTTAATAAAATTGATTTTTTTTCTTTTTTAAGCACAAGCGCCAATTTTTCAGGTATTTGGATTTTCTTGCCTATAACTTCTTCTACTATATCAATAAATTTGGCTGGATGGGCTGTAGCAAGAAAAACGCCTGTACATTCTGTTTTATAATCCCTCAGGCCAAGATAAGCCACTGCGGTATGCGGACACATAATATAACCAGTTTGATCAGCTACTTCTTTCATTGCCTTTTTGGTTTCTATATCATTGAAAGACCTTCCGTCTATCTCCAATTTTGTTTTTGAAAGATCATTATCAAAGAATGCTTGTATTCGTTGGAAGTTGCTAGGATTACCTACATCCATGGCGTTTGAAATAGTAGCCACCGAAGGTTTTGCTTCAAATACACCTGTTGAAAGGTAGTTCGGAACAATATCATTGGCATTGGTAGCCGCTACAAACTTATGAATAGGAAGGCCCATTCTTTTTGCAATCAGTCCTCCACATAAATTACCGAAATTTCCACTTGGAGTACAGAAAACTAAAGGTTTTCCTAATTTTTTAACTTGAGCGTATGCATAGAAATAATAAAACGACTGTGGAATAAGGCGGCTAATATTGATCGAGTTGGCAGAAGAAAGATTCATTTTCTCATTCAGCTCTTTATCCAAAAAAGCCTCCTTTACCATACGCTGACAGTCATCAAAAGTCCCATCTACCTCTAGCGCTGTTATATTTTGTCCAAGTGTTGTCAGCTGTTTTTCCTGGATCTCACTTACCTTTTTACTTGGATATAAAATGGTAACTTTTATCCCGGGCATATTCAGGAACCCTTGTGCTACTGCACTACCAGTGTCTCCGGAAGTAGCCACCAGAATATTTATTTCTCTGTTTTCCTTTTGTAAAAAATAAGACATTATGCCAGCCATAAAACGGGCTCCAAAATCTTTAAAAGCAAAAGAAGGACCATGAAACAATTCCAATACATAAAGATTGTCTTTTACATGAACCACAGGAGCATCAAAATTAATCACTCCATCAATAATTTTACGAAGATCCGCTGCGGGAATGTCTTCTCCAATAAGCGCTTTACTTACCTCAAAAGCGATGTCTGGAAAAGAAAGTGAATCTATAGTATCAAAGAATTTTTTTGGCAAAACCGGAATTTCAGTTGGCATATACAAACCATTGTCGGATGGAAGCCCTTTGAATACTGCTTCCTTTAAACTTACTGTTGCATTTTTATTTTTGGTACTGTAAAGTTTCATTTTATAAATATTGTAAAGGCTGCAAAGATAAGGAAAATTATCACGGAATATATGGATTTTTGGATTGCACAGATTAGAATGTTTTGAGCATACCATTGTACAGATCGTACTGTTCTGTGTAATCCCATAATCGGCATAATCCGTGATAAAATTCGTACCTTTGTACCATCATGGCCACTAAAAACCCAAACGGTCGCTTTCATTTGTTAAAGATTGTTCTTGTTGGAATAGGAATATTGGTTCTATACTTATGCTATAAAATTCCTCTGGGTTCAAATGTAAAGATTAGTGCTCCAACCTATTATTTTTATGTCTCAGAGAATTTTTCTCCGGAGATGATTGCTGATACACTTAAAGAAAGAGGTTTCATAAAAAGCAGATGGTCTTTCAGAACTATGGCAAATATTAAAGACCTTAATGAAATAAAACCCGGGATGTATGAACTAAAAAACCATTGGAACAATAATGAATTAATCAACCATTTTAGAGAACACCAGCCGAAGCCAACCATTTTTATAAAATTACCGTCCTTACAAAATCGCAACGCTGTAGTCAACAGTATTTGCAAAGGCACAACGATTCATCCCGATGAAGTATGGAAATTGTTGAACGACAAAAAATATCTTAAAGAGTTGGGAGGTTTTACTAAAGAATCGGTCTTCTGCATTTTTATTCCAAGAAATTATAGAGTGTATACCAATTCTTCGGCCAAAGACTTATTGGAAAGATTTTATAACGAATATCTTTTGTTTTGGAACGCCGACCGCTTGGATAAAGCGCAGGATATGGGTTTAAAGCCATGGGAAGTTTCTATCCTATCGTCTATAGTATATTCGGAAACCAAACTTGAAGAGGAGATGCCCACTATCGCAGGTGTATACCTAAATAGAATTCAGCTCAACATGAGACTTGAATCGGACCCAACACTTATTTATGCTTCAAAAAAATTTGATACCAAACGGGTTTTATTAAAAGACAAAAATATTAACTCTCCTTATAACACTTACAAAAATAAAGGATTACCTCCTGGTCCCATATATATTGTTCCCTCAAAAGTGATTGATCAGGTATTGGAATACGATGGTCATGACTATCTTTATTTTTGCGCCAATTATAATTTAGCTGGCGGACATCTTTTCGCAGAAACTTATGAAGAACATAAAGAAAATGCTCAGCGTTATCATGAAAAATTGGATGAAGAAAATATATTTTAAAACTTTTGGAAAGTTCCCAAAACTTTCCAAAAGTTACAAATACTTAATTCATCGGTATCTCCATCAACAAAATCTCTGCATCTGAAACCGCTTCTATCTTAAGTAGGTTTGTCTCTGAAATACCTATTGCATCTCTCCTTTGTAAAACTTCGTCGTCTATTTTTACCTCTCCTTTTATGACAAAAGCATAAATCCCATTTCCTGATTTACGAATTTTATAATCCAGATTGATCCCTTTGTCAAGATTCCCCAAACTAAAATACGCATCCTGATTGATCCATACTGCCTCCTTATCTTCAGGAGAGACTGCGGTCTGAAATCTATTTTTTCTTTCTGACGGATCAAATGTTTTTTGATCGTACCTAGGCTCAATATTTTTCTCTTTCGGGAAAACCCAAATCTGAAGAAAATTGGCTGAATCCGTAGCAGACGCATTGAATTCAGAATGATAAATTCCACGGCCCGCACTCATGATCTGTACATCATTCGTATTGATTACTTTGTCTTTACCAGTACTGTCCTTGTGTGCAATGGCACCAAATATTGGAATAGAAATGATTTCCATATTGTCGTGTGGGTGTTTTCCAAACCCTTTACCACCTTCGATTAGGTCATCGTTTAAAACCCTTAGAACACCAAAATTAATTCTCTCAGGATCATAATATCCCGCAAAACTAAAGGTGTGAAAACTTTTTAACCAACCATGGTCCGCATGACCTCTGGAATTGGCTCTATGTATGACCTTTTTCATATTATTTGTATTTAAATTTTTGTAATCATTTTGAACGGAAATGCATTGTGATATAATATTGAACAGAGACGCATTATTGAACAGAGACGCATTGTGATGCGTCTCTACAGCGTCATTATAAATGAACAATTAATTCTGATTGTATGTACCGTTCTCTTGGTGCTAATTCCCGTTTCTGCAATGCTTCGGGTAACTTATCAATTTCGCCCGGATAACCAATAGAAATAACAACTGCAATCTCCATATCATCAGAAATCGCCAATGCACTTTTTAATTTTTCGTAATCAAATCCTCCCATTTGATGTGCATTCAATCCAAGCGCGGATGTTTGTATAGTAAGCAGGCTATTTGCAGCGCCAGTATCGTAAAGTGCATGTCTGTTTGCAACTCCATTTCTGATAAATGTTCTTCGGGCAAGACTCACGATAAGTACTGGTGCATTTTTTACCCAACTTTGGTTTGATTCAGCCAAAGATCCAAATACTTTATTGTATAAAACGGTATCGTCTTTTTTGGCAACTATATAGCGCCAAGGTTGTTCGTTCATGCTGGAAGGAGCCCATCGCGCAGCTTCCAGAAGCTGGTGGATCTTCTCTGGCTCTACAAGCCTTTCTGAATAAGCCCTTCCACTTTTACGGATCTTTATTTCATTTATTATTTCGTGTTCTATAACCGCTGTTTTTTCCATTTTCTTTTACTCCTTTTGTTTGATATAGTAAAGATAGTGAAATTATGTGTTATAACATATATGTTATTGCATATAATTTTATTGGTGCCACAAATTTTAAATTATTTTGTTTATAATCAAATAATTAACCCAAAAATAAATATCCTGTGGCAAAGTAATTTTGGCACTCCGCCTAAGTTACCTTAACTTTATCCTATCAAATTATATACAAGTTCACAATGGAAACAATGACAAAAAAAATCACCAGAGACACTGCTATTTTCGATCTTATCAAAAAAGAAGGAGACCGTCAGGAGCATGGAATCGAATTAATCGCTTCAGAAAATTTTACTTCTAAGCAAGTAATGGAAGCGATGGGAAGTGTATTTACAAACAAATACGCAGAAGGACTTCCAGGAAAAAGATATTATGGTGGTTGTGAAATTGTAGACATTGGAGAACAATTAGCTATCGACAGGTTAAAAGAATTGTTTGGTGCAGAATGGGCCAATGTGCAACCACATTCTGGCGCACAAGCCAATGCAGCAGTGTTTCTGGGTTGTCTTCAACCAGGCGATACCATTTTAGGATTTGATCTTTCTCATGGTGGTCATCTTTCTCATGGTTCTCCGGTAAATATTTCCGGTAAATATTTTAAGCCTTTTTTCTATGGAGTAGAAAAAGAAACAGGCATCATTGATATGGATAAAGTAGAAGCGATTGCTTTGAAAGAAAAACCAAAATTAATTATTTGTGGCGCTTCTGCTTACTCTCGTGATTGGGATTACAAAAGATTCCGCGCTATCGCAGATAAAGTTGGCGCTTTAGTATTGGCTGATATTTCTCATCCTGCAGGCCTCATTGCCAAAGGACTTTTAAACGATCCTATACCTCATTGCCAAATTGTTACTACCACTACACACAAAACGCTAAGAGGACCAAGAGGTGGAGTAATCATGATGGGAAAAGATTTTGAAAACCCTTGGGGACTCACTACTCCAAAAGGAGAAATCAGAATGATGTCAAGTGTTTTAGATATGGCTGTTTTTCCTGGTACACAAGGTGGTCCGTTGGAACACGTAATTGCTGCGAAAGCAGTATCCTTTTTCGAAGCATTATCCGACGACTATACAGACTATGCGAAACAGGTAAAACTGAATGCACAGGCAATGGCTAACGTTTTCTTAAGCAAAGGATACCAAATTATTTCCGGAGGAACAGACAACCATTTAATGTTGATTGATCTTCGTTCCAAAAACCTAACTGGCAAAATTGCAGAAAACACGTTAATAAAAGCAGACATTACCATCAATAAAAATATGGTTCCTTTTGACGACAAGTCTCCTTTCGTTACCTCTGGAATGCGCATTGGTACTGCTGCAATGACTACCCGTGGGTTGAAAGAAAACGATATGATAAAAATCGTAGATCTTATTGACGAGGTATTGATGAATCATGAAAATGAAACGAAAATTTTAGCTGCAAGAAAAGTGGTTAATAAAATGATGGAACAATTTCCATTGTATTTATAAAACTATTACTTCAAAAATAATAGAAAAGGCATTGACTAGATATAAGTCAATGCCTTTTCTATTATTTAGATTATTTCGCCCTTTTTGACCCAATTTGTTTACCAAACCATTATTTTCGTATAGAAGTAATTGTATGTTAGTATATAAGTCATTACATTTCAGACTTATACTGTATATATAGTCACTATCAAACAACTATTTCACAAAAAAAGGCCTTATACGTCGTAGCACGATATTTGTTTGATTTTGCAGGCAATAAAATTGTAAGATCAAAAGATCCATTTTAGTTTTTTGAAAATAACCAAAATATAAGCATGAAAACTCTTTTCTATACTACAGTAATCACGTGTTTGATGATACTTGCATCTTTAGGTCTTAGAGCACAAGAAGGTACACTTGACAATAACTTTGGGACAGGCGGAATTCTTACATTACCATACGGATTAAACGACTATCTTAAATCTGTGATTGTTCAACCCGACAGCAAAATCCTCATCGGTGGCCAGGGAAATAACGGAGCAGGCGTTCCTAATCCTAAATTTTATGTTAGTCGTCTTAAAACAGATGGTACCATAGACGGAGCATTTAATAGTGGAAACCCTTATACATTTGCGATCAACGCTACTCAAACCAATAGTGTGGAAGGCATGGCACTACAAGCTGATGGAAGCATTATTTTCGGAGGTTATACCGGCGCTTCTCAAAGGGCTATCATTGGAAAATTGAATTCTTCAGGAATTGTTACAACTGCTCCTTCCTCGCTTTCTCTTGTAACGGGCTCCAATGGTGATATCATGACAGGATTATCCTATAATAAAGTTACTAATTCTATTGCTTTGAGTGGATATGATTTTAACACAAGTGCAATTATGATGGGGTTCAAGTTTCTGAACAACTTAAGCCCTGATCCGGTATTTAATGGATCCGGATCGGTTTACTTAGGCGGCACTAACCCCTTTTTATTGAACGCTAAAGCAGTAGTTAATATGGATAATGGTTCCGTATTATTCGCAGGTCAATCAAGTGACTTTTCAGGAAACCAACAGTATACTGTAGTAAAATTGCGTAAGACAGGTGCTTACGAAACTACTTTTGGCAATGGAATTCCTTCAAATGGGATAGCAACAGTAGCGGTACCTGGTTTCTACGGATACCCAAACGCTATGACATTATTGTCTAGCGGAAAAATATTATTGGCAGGCAAAATGAATAGCAGCAATGGTTTAGGCTTGATTCGTTTGAATGCTGATGGAACGGTTGATCCTACCTTTAACATGGTAAACTATAATTATCCAAGTGCTACTGGTACTGAAGCTTTCAGCATTGCTGTACAACCAGACAACAAAATTATTGTTAGTGGTAAAATGCAGCAAAGTGTAAATACCTTCGGAATAGTAATGCGTTTTAATACAGATGGCACTATAGACAATACTTTCGGGCCAACATCAAGTGGAGTATTATTAATCAGTAATGGAAATACAGAGATCTATGGTTCTGATATTGACGTTAAAAACAAACAAATTTATTTTGTTGGGAAAACCAATGGGAGCAATTTTTTGGTAGCCAGAGTAAATTATTACGTCCAACCCTATAATATTCTTGGAAAAGATCTTGTGTCAGCCTCTTCAGAAACTGTTTATTCCATTCATCCTTATACTGCCGGCACTACATACTACTGGAGTTATAACAGTACAAATATTTTTACATCTCCTTCTACTACTGGAGACAGCATTTCTCTGTATTTCAGAAAAAATAGTCCTTCAGGAATTCTTACTTGTAGCTTAATGGTTGGAGGCATTACAAAAATAATTTCGAAAAGTATTACCGTAAATCCAGAAGCTTCCATGGCTGAATCATTGACTGATGTCTCCTGCAGCCCAAGTCAGACAAGGTGTCAAAACGCATACATTAATTCCGTACTACTCTCTGCAAGAGATACCGTTTTTATATCCAAAAACTCTGGTTGTAGTACAACGGGCTACTATGATTTCACGTCCTCTAGTAATTATGATACTTTAGTCCTTGGAGACAACTACTGGGCAAAAATAGCTCGCCCATTGTCTGCTGGTATTAGTTTATATGCAGGCGTCTGGATAGATTTTGACAATAATGGCAAAATGAATAATAGCAAAGAATATGTTGGTGCTTCCTTTTCACAATTAGATACAATAGAGGTAACCAATATATTAATTCCTACAGATGCTGATGTCGGCCCAAAAAGAATGCGCATAAGAATTGGTCTAAAAGAATTTACTTACAACGATTGTTGCCCAACCAATGACGAAGTCGGGGAAACAGAAGACTATCTGGTGCTCATAAATAAATTTGATGGCATCAAAACTCCAAATTTCATTACACCAAATGATGATGGGAAGAATGATCTCTTTGTGATAAAAGGGGTTGAAAATAATGTCGAAAATTCCCTAAAGGTATATTCAAGGGTTGGAGATTTAGTATACCATATAAAAAATTATGATAACAGTTGGGCAGGAACAGACGTAAGTGGCAGTGCATTAAAAGCCGGTACTTATTATTATGTTTTCACACAGAAGTCTTCTTCTAAGAAAAAGGAAGATGTAGTAAAAGGATTTTTAGAAATAAGATATTAAACACTATTCAATTTTAGGTATGAGAAAAAGTATACAGGGAATTCTCCTGTTAATATTATTAGTATTACAGACAAATCTGATAGTTGCTCAACAGATACAACCTTTATCAAATTTTATGTACAACCAATTGGTATACAACCCAGCTTCTGCAGGTATGCACGATGCTCAATTCAATGTCAACACTCTTAGCCGTATCCAATGGCATAACGTAGCCGGAAGTCCTTCGATTGGCATTTTGTGGAGCGATTACCGATTCAAGTCGAATAAGGCTGCCATTGGATTCAATGCAGGAACCTCTTCTTATAGCGGCTATAAAAACATAGATATGAATGTAAATTATGCTTACTATATCAACCTCAACAAGAAACTGAAATTAGCAATGGGGCTTAGAGGAGGTTTTTCATCTATGTCTTTCAGTCCCAATGGCGATAACTTTACAATATGGGATGATGGTGATGCTGTGATTGCAAATAGTGCGTATAAAAAAGTAAGCCCAAAATTTGGTTTGGGGTTCCAGTTAAACAGCAATAACTCCTATATTGGTATTGCCTCAGAAGATTTTGTTTCTGCTCGTAAAATAGATATTACCGGTGATACGGCAAATAGTTTTTTAGCCAGAAAAAGAAATATAAATTTTATGGCAGGAACAAAACTAAGACTTGGAGATCTCTATAACTTAAGACCTAACGTGGCAATGTTCTATTATCCAGGAAATAAATTAATGACAAAAATAAATACAACCTTTGAGATCAAAGATTATTTCTGGGCAGGATTAACGTATTCCACAAATAGATTTATTACTGCTAACCTTGGAACAAATATAAGTTCAAGGATACGTTTTGCTTATGCTTTTGAAACCAATTTAGGAGGTAAAGGCAAAGCACTTTCCTCTCATGAAATCAATCTAATGATTACACTAGACAACCTTTTTAGAAATAAAAAATAATGCGCCCAGTATACAAAATAGTAACGCTACTTCTTGGAATACTTTTTCCTCTGTTGGCTGCATATTCCCAAGATTCTATCAATACCATTTCTTACGATAAGAAAAGAGAAAAAGCAACTTCCTTAATGATATATAAATTTCAGACAGGGCAGTACGAAGAGCTTATAAATTTGGCTGAAAAATATGAAAAGAAGTGGCTGAAAAATGACGGTGTCCAGCCGTCAGAATATTTGCAACTTTCATTGCTGAAGGCGAAGGCGAATTTTTCAATAATGAAATTTGAGGTTGCAGAAAACCTAGTTGCCATAGAAGAAAAACAATATTTAAAAAATGGAACAGGCTATTCTAACAAAGACAATATCCTTTTCGCATTTTTTCTTTCCTACATCAAAATGATAATAGGAA
>JANYCO010000729.1 GCA_025360235.1 Cytophagales bacterium | reverse complement strand
AAATATTCACTCAGGTGAACTCTATCATATGCTGGTCTTGTTTCTTCTCCAAAAACAGAAATACTAAATTTTTCTGAACCGTTTTTTGAAAGAAATTTCTCACAGAATTTATATCCAACCATTCCGTTTCCGACCACTATTATCTTCTGAGTCTGTGTATTCATAGCTTTTAAAATTTTTATGCTATTTTTAAGTTTTTACGTATTTTTTATAGCTAATAGATATATTTTAAAGGTCTTTTTAATAAATTATATTATATAACTTTAATATTTGACCATTTTTTAAACCCATTTTCTTATAATTATAAAAATACAGCTTTTAAAATTAAGAATCAATATAATAATTGAGTATTTTTACTCAATATCACGACTCATTGATTACTAATATTTTATATAATAACCTTAAATTGAGCAATATAACTTTAGTGAGAAAAAAGATAAAGTAGGTAAGAAACTAGATATTAGATGCTGGATACTAGATAATCCAAAATGATAATGCCTATATTTTAATCTTCACAAACAAAACTCCATATGCAACCGAATCTAGTCTTAATTTGTGGAAACAAAAACGACAGCATCGAATTACCTAACTATCTCCTCTGTCTAGCATCTAAAAAATAAACCACAGGCACAACCGAAGTACCTGTGGATCTTTGTACATAAGCAACAAACCGAACTATGAACAAAAATTATCATTTATAATCTTCAATGGATACTTTATCCATTAATAATCCGATTAATCTATCTCGCGTTTTTACATATTCTTCCTGGTGCACGATGTCTTTTTTATTTCTGGGACGAGGTAATTTCACTTCTACTATTTCTCTTATTGTAGCTGCAGGTCCATCGTTCATTACTACAATTCTATCTGAAAGAAATATTGCTTCTTCGATATCGTGCGTTACCATGATAATTGTTTTGCTTCTGTTGTCCATATTCCAAAGTTTCAACAGTTCAATATGCATTGTTCCTTTTGTAAGCGCATCAAGCGCTCCGAAAGGTTCATCCAGCAAAAGAAACTTTGGATTAATAGCAAAAGCACGGGCTATGGCTACTCGTTGTTTCATCCCTCCTGATATTTGAGAAGGAAATTTATCTTTATGCGGAGTAAGTCCTACCGCATCAATAAAGCGGTCTACGGTTTCTTTTTTCTCCGCAGTAGTTTTATCTTTTAAAACTGAATCTACAGCTTCGTATATATTTTTATAAACTGTCATCCAGGGAAGTAAGGAGTAGTTCTGGAACACAAATCCTCTGTCTGGTCCTGGACCTTTTACTGTTTTGTAATTTAGAATTACTTCTCCTTTAGCTGGTTTCGTAAAACCTCCAATAGCATTTAGAATAGTAGACTTACCACAACCAGAGTGTCCAATAATAGAAATGATTTCTCCGTGTTTTACATTAAGGTTAATATTCTTTACCGCTACATATTCTCCTTTAGGAGTATCGAACGAAATTTTTAAATTTCGTATTTGCATACTGAGTCCGGAATCGTACAGCTCAGTGGTTTCCACTTCGGGAACTAATACATTATTTTCCATAAGTAACAAGTTTTTCTATAAAGGTGAATAATCGATCAAACAACAATCCTACTGTTCCTATTATTAAAATGGCAGAAATTACTTTTTCAAGACTTAATCCATTCCAGCTGTCCCATACAAAGAACCCAATACCTGTTCCGCCGGAAAGCATTTCCCCTGCTACGATTACCAGCCATGCTACACCAATACTTAAGCGAAGACCTGTAATAATAAAAGGCATAGAATACGGCAACAAAATTTTAAACAAATATTTTGTATTCGAAAAACCAAAAGCCTTTGCTACATTTTTATGATCTTCCGGTATCGATCCCACACCCAAAGCTGTATTGATAAGTGTAGGCCAAAGAGACGTAATAAAAATAATAAAGATCGTAGCTGTTGGTGAAGATTTAAAAACAACCAATCCAATAGGAAACCAGGCAAGCGGGGATACAGGTTTCAAAATCTGAATGATCGGATATAATATTTTACGAAGAACGTCACTTGTACCAATTAATATTCCAATCGGAATGGCAACAAGAGAGCCTAATCCAAATCCATAAAACACTCTGACCACAGAGGCCCAGAGTTGGATCGCAATCCCTTTATCGTTAGGACCATTGTCGTAGAATGGATTAATTACCATTTCCCACAAAACAGCTAATGTAGCCGTAGGTCCAGGTAACTCACCCTTTGAGATCGAACTAACTGCGCTCCAGAAAAGACCGAGCAATCCAAATCCGAGGCAGGTATAAAATATAGATTTAAAAATATTGAAGATGCTGCGCATCGTGTATTTTGAAATAGCCACAACTCTTGGACTTGTAGTAGAGGCTACTTTTCTTTCGGTAAGAAGACCAGAAAGAATAAGTTTTCGTATCAGAGGATTTTCTCTCATAGAAAAGGATTTTAATTCAAGTGCTTTCATTTTTATTTTTCGGTTTGCTTATTTTTAGTTTTAAATTCTAAGTTATGAATGTTTAGTTTTTAGTTATGAAGTTGACTATTTTTTAGCACTCAACATTCATAACTAAAAACTCGACATTAACTTTACTATTTTTTCACTACTTTCAGATACTCCGCCGGATTTGCCGGATCAAATAGTGTTTTGTCAAGCGTTAAAGAAAATGGTTTCATATCGTCTGTCGGCACAGCAATATTCATTTCTTTAGCTACTTCTGCATAGAGATCCTGCATGATTAATTTATCTGCAATCACTTTATAATCAGGAGTTGTTTTCACAAGGTCGAATCTCACATACTGCGCCATAAACCAAATTCCATAGGCTTTTCTTGGATAGTTTACTGCACCACTTTTATGAAAGTTCATGTAGTCTTTGTATACTTCTGTCCCAACACCACAGCCAATATCATAGATTCCTTTCAAACGGTTATCGATAACAGCAGCAGAGGCATTAACATACTTTGGTTGTCCAACAATTTGTGCAGATTGTGCACGGTTTGCAGGTTTGTCAAGAAGACGACAAGCTTCAAGCAACGCTTTCATTACTTTTTTAAGATCTTCTCTGTTACTTTCTGCAAAAGCTTTATTTACTACAAGTGCTTTTTCAGGATGATCTTTCCAGATGTCTTGTGTGGTAATTTGTGTAAATCCAACTTCTTGTGCTACGGCTACACCGTTCCATGGTTCACCCACGCAAAAGGCATCCATATTCCCAACTTTCATGTTGGCCACCATTTGAGGCGGAGGAATGGTAATTTGTTTTACAGAATTTTGAGGAATACCACACAGTGCTAACCAGTTTCTCATCCAGATATCGTGTGTACCTCCAGGAAATGTAGCCGCTACCGTAATTGGTTTTCCAGATTTAATTTTCGCATCGAATACTGCTGCTGCTTTATCTGTTTTTTTAAATCCAATTTTTCCGCAAAACTCTTTAGACAATGAAATTGCCTGTCCATTTGAATTAAGCATCATTGCGATCTTCATTTCAGAACCTGCTTTCCCTCCAACACCAGTGTATACAGAGAAAGGCATTCCGAACAAACAATGAGCACCATCAAGTTCTCCTGTAAGAATTTTATCTCTCACATTTGCCCAGGAAGATTCTTTAGACAATTCCACCTGGACTCCGTATTTTTTAAACAAGCCATACTCCTGAGCCATTACAAGAGGCGAACAATCTGTAAGCGGGATAAAGCCTAACTTGATAACCCTTGTTTGTTTTTTCTCATGAGTAGTTGATGGAAATACTACCAGCGCCACGAGCAAGGTCATACCTACTATTACTTTATTGAATATTTTTTTCAGTTTCATATATATAAATGTTTAGATATCTTGAAATAATTATTTACCCAGCCCTTCCATTTTATTATTCAACTCATCCAGCTTCTTGCTCAATTCATCCACTTTTGCAGTTTGAGTTCTTTTGAAAAGATTCAGGTCAGCGATAAGATCAGGACGAATATTGATCATTACATAAGCCCAGTGTCCTACATTTCTTTTTGGCAAAGTATTGGTATTGGCTTGTGTATTGATCCCCGTAGCTCCCGTATGTTTAAGTGCATTCAAAGTGTTTGTTCCAAACATTGCAGAATATCCACCTTCGAATCCTATAGCAGGAGTAAGATTCCAGTTAACAAGGAAGTCAATTTCTGTTCCCAGATTTTTATTCAAAACATCATTACTGTCCTTTTTAGTTGATCTGTTGGCTACAGTATTTTGTGCCCAGAACTCATGAATATCTAAACTGAAATTAATTTTCTCTCCGGCTTTGTATTTTATCTTCAAAAATCCATTTACTAATCCAGGAGAAATAAGTGTACTGGAACCATTTCCAAGTCCTTTTGAATTTGGAGCAAACGCGCCATAACCATCCGCTACATAGAAGTAATCCATGTATCCCCAGAATTTGTGTGGAGTACCATAAAGAGGATCAAAGGCATGATTTGTAGAAACACCATCTTTTCTATACTGAGATTTTACAGTATTATTACCCGACATCAAATCGAAACCAGGACCAATCGTAAGTTTCCTTCCTATAAGAGCCATTGCACTTGCTCCATACATAAAGGAGGAGTTCTTATTATACTTATAATCAATACCACACTGATAGTATCCATAGGCATTAAAGTCAATTTTTCTTAAGGCCTTACCGGTAAGATTACCTCCTAAAGTATGTCTTGAATTCACACTGGTTTTGTATGGAGCTCTTCCAAAATCATCATTAAATACAAGTATAGAAGCATTACCCCATCCTAAATTTCTTTTAACATATAGGAAATAAAATGCTTTGTAGTTTGTTGTTAATCCGTTCGTACCTACGGCTGGACCATTATAGTTGGGGTTATTATTGCTTAGTGGAACTTTAGCTCCATGAACATCTACTACACTATCCTGTAAATTGGTACCATTATAAAAGGCTCCCGACTTAGTTTCTCTGTTTTGATTGTAAGCTCCTCCAATATCTACAAACCAGTAGCGCTTATTCCATTTCAAAATAGCAGCATCATGCTTTCTTCCTTGTTGTAACCAGTCAAGATTTCCTAAAAGACGTGAATCGTCATAAATTATTTCCTGACGCCCCACTTTTAAAGAAAAATTATCCGCAAATTTCTTCCAGCTGGAATCGCTGAATGTTATTTCACCCCAGGCTTCATGCAATTGAAGTGCCTTACCATCGGCATTAGAAATGGTGGAACCATCCTGCCCCCAAACCCTGACATCCTGAATTGAAGTATAAAATTTCAACCTGTCCATTGTATAACCAAAACCCAATCTCAATCTATGATTGGTAAAAAAAGCTGGATTTGAGTTTACAATAGGCAACGTACCTTGTCCTGCTCTAAATTCAGAACGTGTCCTATACTGAGCGTTCATACTAAGCTGCGCTTTAGCAGTCATTTGTAAGGCCAGGAGCATCATCAATACTCCAAACGATTTGATTAAGTGCTTGTTTTTCATTTTCTTTGTGTGGTTTATGTAACAATAAACTTTGTTTAATTACCCTGTCAGACCTCGACCGTTTGACAGGGATTTTTTTTGGGAAATAACCTCTGAGGTTTTTATCTTACTTAATTACTTCCTGACCCAAACGTAATTATTAAGTACTATTACTCAAAATAATTTTGAGTAAATTTTATAAA
>JANYCO010000727.1 GCA_025360235.1 Cytophagales bacterium | reverse complement strand
TGAATTTATTACTTTATTTCTATTATAGTAACCTCCTTAGATACCACGTTACACAACTATATTATTTACTTATTTTAGCTGTAAAATATATTTTAATGGTAAATTGGCTATTTTTAATAACAGATAGTTATATTTTATAATAAAAAAATTATATTATTGTGTAGGTTAAATTATTAAAAAAATCTTTAAAAAATTATATTATAAGGGGTTACTATCAACGCATTTTATCAGGTAATTATACCTTTGAGCTAACAGGGCATTTTGTATAATTTAAACAGAGCCTAAAAAACATACCCAATTGGATTATTTTTTGGCTATTTTTGTAGCCTTTAATTTTAGTAACCAATGAGCGAATACAATTTCAAAGAAACAGAGAACAAGTGGCAGGCGATCTGGAAAGAAAAACAAACTTTCAAAGCTGATAATAACAGTTCCAAACCCAAATACTATGCACTGGATATGTTCCCATATCCTTCAGGTGCAGGGTTGCATGTGGGACATCCGCTTGGATACATTGCTTCTGATATCATTGCCCGCTATAAAAGAATTAAAGGGTTTAATGTATTGCACCCAATGGGCTTCGACTCTTTCGGCCTTCCTGCCGAACAATATGCCGTGCAAACAGGACAACATCCCGCAGTTACTACCGAACAAAATATAACCCGTTACATTCAACAACTGGAAAAAATCGGTTTCTCCTACGACTGGAGCCGTGAGATCTGGACGAGCAAACCTGATTATTACCAATGGACGCAATGGATCTTTATTCAGCTTTTTCATAGTTGGTATAATAAAGAAACAAGCAAAGCAACTCATATTGATACATTAGTTAAAATATTTGAGGTTTCCGGAAACGGCACTGTAAAAGCAGCTTGTGACGAGGATGTAAAAGTGTTCTCAGCTGACGAATGGAAAAAAATGTCGGAGAAAGAAAAGTCTGACACGCTTTTGAAATACAGACTTACTTATTTGGCTGAAACAATGGTAAACTGGTGTCCCGCTCTGGGAACGGTGCTGGCGAATGAGGAAGTAGTAAACGGCGTTTCCGAAAGAGGTGGTTATCCTGTAGAGCGCAAGAAAATGCAGCAATGGATGATGCGCATCACTGCTTATGCGGATAGATTGCTGAAAGGCCTTGATACCCTTGACTGGCCTGAGCCGATGAAGGATATGCAGAAATACTGGATCGGGAAATCGTATGGGGCGGAGTTGAATTTTAAAGTTGTAGACAAAGATATTACGCTGACTGTATTCACAACAAGAGTAGATACAACTTTTGGTGTGACTTACGTTTCCATTGCTCCTGAGCATGAATTAATTCCTCAACTAACAACTCCTGAATACAAAGTTGCTGTTGAAACGTATGTTACCCAAGCCAAGAACCGCTCTGAGCGTGATCGAATGAGTGATGTAAAAACAGTTTCAGGACAATTCACCGGAAGTTATGTGATTAATCCTTTCAACGGAGAAAAAATACAACTCTGGATTGCGGACTATGTATTGGCCGGATACGGTACAGGTGTAGTGATGGCGGTACCTTCTTCTGATGAAAGGGATTTTAAATTTGCTACGCATTATAAACTTCCAATTATAAATGTTCAGGAAGGTGCTAAAACAGATATTACCAAAGAAGACTTTGATCCAAAAGCCGGAACGATGATCAACTCAGGTTTCCTGAATGGACTTGCCGTACCAGAAGCAATTCAAAAGGCTTCTAAATATGCCGAAGAAAAAGGTGTAGGAAAAGCAAGAGTACAATACAAAATGCGTGATGCTATCTTTGCGCGTCAGCGTTATTGGGGTGAACCGATTCCGATTTATTATAAAGACGGAATTCCACAAACAATGGATGAAAAAGATCTTCCTTTGGAGCTTCCGCAAATAGACGAATATAAACCTACCGAAACAGGAGAGCCTCCTCTTGGTAGAGCAAAAAATTATACGTACAAAGGTTATCCGTTAGAATTAAGCACCATGCCAGGCTGGGCAGGTTCAAGCTGGTATTTTCTGCGCTACATGGATCCGAAAAATATTACAAGATTTGCAAGCGAAAAGTCTGAAAAATACTGGAACCAGGTAGATCTCTATATTGGAGGTGCAGAACACGCTACCGGACATTTGTTTTATTCTCGTTTCTGGAATATGTTTTT
>JANYCO010000703.1 GCA_025360235.1 Cytophagales bacterium | reverse complement strand
AAATAACCCACCATTCAAATAAGGGATTTTACCAATTTCAATTTTTGTTTCCTGAGATTGTTCAGATTCGTTTAATCCTTTATGAAAAAGTACTAGAAGAAAATCGCGATAAAAAGAATAAAAATTTTCTTCGCCTTTTTTCTCTTTGCAAGCGTTTAATTTGTCACGGAGATAATTTTTGTTATTGTCTAAAAATCCTTTCTTTTGAATAAAGTAACAAAACATTAATCGGTTTAGCATTAATGAGGCATACCATTCTTGATTGGCGATCTCAGAAATGCCTTTGATGAATTTCAAAAAGGAATCATGTTCTTTTTTGAAATTATCATAAAATTCTTTGGTAATTTTTTCAGAATTTACGGTGAATAAATCATTAACTAATTTACTTACATCTACAATAGTTAATTTATCTTCTTGTTCTAACGAAAAATATAAAGAAGAAATTTTTTGATATAAAAATTCAGGTATTTGGTGAATGGAATAGTTAATAATAGCAAGTTCCCTTTTTTCAGATTTTTTGATAGGGATTATCCATTTTTGATCCTCTTGTTTGTTGATGCAAATTAAAATGTAATGAAAGAATAGACGTTTTATTTGAGTGTCTAATTTGTTTCTTTTTTCGGTATTAGGTAATTCATCTACCTCACAAGTCAATATTTTTAACCCACATTTTTCAGCAACAGCCTTTAAATGGTAAGTAGTATTTTCTATTGATATTGATGTTGTAGTTTTATCATTGTTCCAACCGAGATCATTAAACAGTTCTCGGAAGCTGGATTTTTTTACGTAATCAGAAAATGCTTTTTTACTTATTGCCATAATTTATTCAGCTGTTAGTAAGGCCTAAAGAACAAATAATTTGTGGTGCTTTGTTAATTTGTTCGTCTTCGTTTATGATTGCTAATTTATCGTCCTCTCGAAGTGAAATGACTAATGATACCAGTTGTTCATCAGAAATTCCGGCTTTCAGTTGACGCTTTAATGTTTCCCTTGAAAATTCTTTTAAAGGATATTTGTAAATATCATCCACAGCTTTTTTTAACTGATCATTTACAAAAAGAGTATTTTCATATTCTTTGCAATAGCGGTCAAGCCTCATATATGTTTGATACTTAACTCCTGTTTTTTTGCCAAGTGAGCCTCCTGTACTTTTTTCTTCATCACGAATAAAGTCCATCCCTTTTTTTACTAATTCATGATGATTTTCAAGTCTGTATTTTGGCTTAGTATCCGGAGAACATTGTGCAACTTTTAGAATAGTATATTGGGATTGGGTAATGATTTTTCCTTTATTGTCAATCCAGGACAATACATCGTTATCTTCAGAGGTACGTGTATAAACAATTACACCCTCCTTTTCTGGTAGTTGCTCATTTTGTTTGGTAGCATAAACAACATTTGGCAAATCAGGAATAAGTTTATTTAATTCAGGATTAGCGTCCGTAGCATTTTTCCAGATTTGATAAGCCAACGAAGCAAGGTCTACTTCGGTTTCGTCATCATCTCCGTCCAAAATTCCTGATTTTTCGTTGTAAAGATCGGTCAGGTTAATGGGGTCACCATCAAAAAAAATTTCATCGCTACCTACGACATTTGCATTTTCTTTAATGCGTTGTGTCAATCTTCTACGTAAGTTGATAATGGATTCAATACCATCTTCGGGTAAGAAGGAGTAACAAAGAATTTCCTCTGCCTTTTGGCCAATACGGTCAACGCGGCCTGCACGCTGGATTAAACGAATAATAGCCCAAGGCAAATCATAATTCAGAATGATATGAGCATCTTGCAAATTTTGTCCTTCACTTAAAACGTCTGTTGTTATTAGAACTCTTAGGTCGCTGTTTGTTTGAGTTATCTCAGGCTTGTTGTTACTATTAGGACTAAACCTATGAGCTTTGTATGTTGGATTTTCATCGTTGCCTGTAACACTTTCTATTTTTAAAATTCCTCTTTTCTTTAAATGTTCTGTGAGATAGTAGGCTGTGTCAGCAAATTGTGTGAATACCAATACTTTTTCTTTACTGTGTTTTTTTGATAGTAAATCATACAAAGCATTCAATTGTCTATCTTCATCCGGATTCCAGTTTTTACCAATGGTTAGAATTTTAATTATTTCTTTGCTGTCTTTAATCAAATCCTGTTGAAAGGATGAGGTGAAAAAATCACTTCTAAGCCAGTCGAAGCGATTTCTAAAACTATTCCCAGTAAAGAGATTGTATAGTTCTTTCGCTTTCTTTAGATATGTCTCTTCTGATAGAATAAGGTTTAAATGATTATCGTCGTTATCATCATCGGTATCGCTATCTTCAAGAAAGTCATCAAGGTTTTGCGAAATGTTTTTTCCAATTGGAATTGGCAAGTGATTTTGAGTAGCATAAACAAAAAGATAGTTTCTTAAAATATGTCTGCTTAAAGATAGTAAGAATGAATATCCACTGCTTTCAAGTCGTTTGAACAAATTGGTCCTACAAAATCCCATTAACCTGCGACCTGCACGACTAAGATTTTGCATAATAAGTTGTTCATCTGTAGTTGGCTTGATTAATGGTTTTTCATTTAAGTATTGTTGAAGTCCATATCTAGGTAATTCCAAGTCGTTGATTATATCAATCACTTTGGTCGAGTATAGATTTGCATACTGGTCTTTCGGATCAGAGGAATTAAAAATATACTCTACGCGTTTTGGAATGCGATTTGGGAAATATGATTTTGAGCCATCGGCAAAGGTCAAAAATTTTCTTCCGTTAGTCGTATCCGTTTCTGAATAATTGTTTTTGATGAAACTTCTTGTTCTTCTTACTAAATACAATCACATTAATTCTCTCCAATCATCGGGGAAATAGCTTTTCTCAAATGCTTTTATACTTCTGACAAATGTTTCTGTGTGATGTGCATCGAATTGAGTTTGTCCTCCTATACTTTCGATGTATTTTTCAGGACTTATCCCTAAGTCTTTATCATCTGAAATAAACAAACGAAGTTGACTTGAAAGATCTAAATATGATTTGTTGTAAGGCGTTGCTGAAAGCAAAATCACTTTGCTTTCATTTTCTCCTAAATATGATTTGATGGCTCTGTATCGACTTCCTTGATCATTTCGGAGGTTATGACTTTCATCAATGATTACAAGTCGGTAACGTCTAAGATTAGGTAAGGTATTTTGTACCTTACTTTGTGAAATTACCTCTGCCCTTAATTGGTATTTGTGGACATATTCTCGCCACATTTCAACCAAATTTTTCGGACAAATGATAAGGGTTTCCAGAAAGAAGTCATCTTCGAACAGTTTTGCCAACGCTGTCGCAGTTATCGTTTTCCCTAAACCAACTACATCTCCAATAATAACTCCATCCCGTTTGTGTAAATGATGTGCCGCGACCAAAACAGCTTTTTGCTGAAACTCTAACAATTCTTTTTGGAAAACTTTTGGCAGTTTAAATTCACTAATACCAGCACGAGCTTCTCTTGAGAGATGGTAAGCAATTTTAAGATAAATATGAAAGGGAGGTATTAAACGATTTGCTGCCCAGGAATTGTCAATAATTTCAATAAGTTCTTCAGTAATATCAATACACCAACGATCCTTCCATCGGTCGTCAAACCACTTAGCCAATTTAGTAGCAGCATCTTGATCCATTACATCAATATTCAATTCACCTTGTTTTGCAAGACCTGCAAATGTCAAATTACTGCTACCTAAAAAACCAACGACAGGAACCCGTTTATCATTACTGTATGCCAAGTATAATTTAGCATGTAGTGTATAACGTAGGTGAAGTTTAACCACTACTTTTTTGCTTTTTAATTGTTCGCTCAACTTACGTAAGGCCTTTTCATCTGGATCTGTTTGTGTGCCTATGGTTAATTGGTCTTTAAATTCCTGTGCTAGTTGCTTTTTTAATTTTACCGCTTTAGCCTGATCGGGAAGATGTTCTTCTTCACCTGAAAAATGATCCTTTAGAATATCAACAGGCATTTTTTGCATCCCAACTAATAATCGACAAGTACGGTGAACGTCATCTTCACCTTCAAAAAGCCATGCTCCTGAAAGAGTATCTATTCTGTCAGCAATTTCTTTCCAACCTCGTAAATTAAAATAACCAACGCAAAAATCAGCACGTGATGATAGTTCTAAAGTTTCGTTTAGTCCTTCTATCAGCTTGGTTTCAATATTATCGTATATTTTGGGCATTTATTTGTTGCTACCTAATAAGCATTTTCTTAATCCTCGTTTCATAACACCTAAAACTATTTTTAACATTTACTTTGTGTTACTAATAGCCTTAGATTTTAACAAGCGCATTTATTCATTTTTCACTAATTTTTTAGTTTCAATTGTTTGCTT
>JANYCO010000697.1 GCA_025360235.1 Cytophagales bacterium | reverse complement strand
CCGCAAAGCTTCCGGTAGTTGCAGGTAGGCCTGGGCAAAAATTTGCTTTGTTAAAATTAACTACTGCTCAAGGAAGGATAGTTTCTTTGTATTATAAGGGAAATGGAGAGGAGTATGATCACAAAAATAAAAGAAATGGTGGGGATGCATATGTGTTCGATAATTCAGTAAATAAAACTTCAGGTATAAAAGTTGATGAGTTGATCGAGGTCAAAAATATTTCGACTCAAATTGTAGATGGTGAAAAACAATTTGGTACAACGATAATAAAAGTGGTTATTCTTCCAGTCGTACTTTCTATTCCACCAAGCAATTGTATACCTTCTCCTGCATCAACTTGTTGTAATCTTGTAGTAAATGGTAATTTTGAATCAAAATCAAATTGCCCAAGTGGTTTTTCATTTATAAATTTTGCATGCAATTGGGGTAGTCCTACAAATGGTACTCCAGATTATTATAATGGTTGTGCTTTGTCATCTACTACGACTCCAGGTGTTCCTAAAAATATGCATGCAAGTAATGTTGTTGCTCGTTCAGGGCAAAGTTATACAGGGTTAATTGCATACAACGCAGCTTCACCTACAAATCGCGAGTATATCCATCAAAATATACCAGCCTTGACTATAAATAAACAATACTATGTAGAAATGTATGTCCGTCTTTCTGATATTTCTCAGCAAGAAGTATCCTCACTTAGTATTGCAATCACACAAGGAGGTGGATTACCTTATTATGGAATGGCATCTACTACTGCGGTTACTTTCCCCGCAACCATTACAGGTTCTACAAGTGGAGCGAAAAGCAACTGGGTGAAAATTTCGGGATGTTTTACCGCTACTCAATCTGATCTGACGCAATTGACAATCGGAAATTTTACAGGGGCAAATATTCCTGTATCTCCGGTTGATCCAGCAAGAACTAAATTAGATGCATACTATTTTATTGACGATGTATCGTTGATTCAATTGCCAGATCCTATAACCGTAAATCAAAGTGTAAGCTGTG
This sequence comes from Cytophagales bacterium, assembly GCA_025360235.1. Taxonomy (GTDB): domain Bacteria; phylum Bacteroidota; class Bacteroidia; order Cytophagales; family Cytophagaceae; genus JANYCO01. The sequence continues at coordinate 1,817 of JANYCO010000697.1, read as the reverse complement.
GTAATACTGTTACATTAGGTAGTCCATCATGCATGACAGCTGAATGTGCAGCAAATTATGGAATTACTTATTCTTGGACTTCCTCACCATCAGATCTCTCTTTGATCGATCAGGAAACTATGCAAAATCCTGTAGTTAGCCCATCAGTAAATACTCAATATAATCTGATGATTACATTCGCTAATGGATGTACAGTAATGCAAACAACCAATGTTGCTGTTTCAGGAACTTGCTCACCAACTTGTTTTAATGGAAATCTTACTCCTAAATGGGCGACTTATTTTGGGGGAACAGAATTTGATGCGATTTATAGTATGGGATCAAAACCAAATGGAAATTTGATAGTATATGGCGTTACAAATGGAGTATTCCCTAGCTTACCAGTTACACTTGGTACAGTAATTACATCCTTTGGGCCAATGGGGCCTGGCACGACTGGAGCCGCAGGGGATGTATTTTTGGCTGAAATAACTCCTGAAGGTGACAAGGTTAATTGGATTACTTATATCGGTGGTTCAAAAGAAGAAGAAGCCGCCTATGTATCAGTAGATGTTAACGGAGATATTTATGCAACTGTAAATACAAAAAGTTCTGATTTTCCTCTTGCAACTGGGACTTTCCAATCTGCTTCTCCTTTTAATATAGTATGTATGAAGTTACAGCCTACAGGTCAGCTTGTCTGGTCTCATTTTTATGGTGGTTTTGCCGTTTATTGTGAAGGCTCTACAATAATTCCAAAAGGAGCTGTCAATGATGGTTTTTATATAACGGGTACTATCAGAAATGGCGGTACTTTGCCTGGCCCAAATGTTAATACCTATAGAGGAACATCAGGAAGTAATATGTTTGTTGCAAGGGTAAGTAAGGTAGATGGTATACCCTTGTGGAATACACATTTTGGAGCCTGTTCATGTCCTGCAGGTTTTGGTGGTCGTACAATAAAATGTGATAACGAAGGAAATGTTTATTCTAGTGCAGTGGCTTATTGTGAAATGGATCCTACAGATCCCGATAATAAAAATAGATCTTCAAATACACCATTTGTGGCAGGTCAGGATGCAGTTGTTGCAAAATTTGATGGAGTTTCCGGAATTAATATCTGGTGGGATATGTGGGGAGGTCCAGCGAATGATTTTTATACTGGGATAGAAGTGCATGGAAGTAATTTGTATCTGACGGGTTCTGCCAACTGGTCTTCGATTGGTGTTACTTTAGAACCTAGTGATGTCATATTAGAACGAAGAAATAAAACAACAGGGGTTTCATTGAACAGAAGACTTCATTCAGGAACGAATGGAGAGGTAGGTATGGATATAGCAGTAGGCCCGGGAGGTCTGTTGTATGTGTGTGGTGAAGTTACAAGCCCTGATCTTATCAGTGCAAATCCTGGAGGAACTTCCTATCATGCAAACCTAACAGGGGCACAAGGAAGAGCTGATATGTTCATAGGAAGGTTTTCCGGTGCTAATTTTACACCTGATTGGCAAACTTATTATGGTAGTAAATTTGTAGCAAACCCTACTGATGCTAATGATGATAGAAGTTATGCGTTGTTGTTAGATAATAAAGGAAGCCTTTTTGTAGCAGGAAGTACCGGTAACGATAATTTTGAAGTGGTAGGAACTTCTATTCCTCAAGCAGGGGCATCATTTGGTATATCAAATAGTGTGATGGATGGAGTGGTTATGAAATTTGATTGTTCCGTCAATCCTTCAGGAGGAAGAGTGGCACAGTTTGAAAATTCATAACCACTCCATCCATCACACTATTTGATATACCAAATGATGCCCCTGCTTGAGGAATAGAAGTTCCTACCA
>JANYCO010000685.1 GCA_025360235.1 Cytophagales bacterium | reverse complement strand
GGCCAAGGTTTATTTTAGCATTTGGGAAGCAAACCATTCTAAAATTGTGTTAATTTTAAAACAAAGTTAGTTAAAATTGAACCTTGTGTATACTGGATTTATAAAAAGGATTTTAGATTTTACAGGAGCTCTGACACTTCTTATTCTCTTATCGCCTTTGATGGCCGTAATTGGGTTGATTCTTTTTTTGTACAACAGAGGTGCGGTCTTCTTTATTCAAAGGCGTCCTGGTAAAAACGAAAAGCCTTTTATGCTGTGTAAATTTCAAACCATGGTCCCTGAAACGGAAAGAAATCTTCCTGATACAGAGCGCATTACCTGGCTGGGAAATATTCTCAGAAAAACATCTCTTGATGAGCTTCCTCAGTTGTTTAATGTATTAAAAGGAGAAATGAGTTTTGTAGGTCCCAGACCCTTGCTTATGGAATACCTGCCTTTGTATTCTGAGGCACAAAAGAAGAGACATTTGGTTTTGCCGGGCATTACAGGTTGGGCGCAGGTAAATGGCAGAAATGCAATTAGTTGGGAAGACAAATTCATTAAAGACCTTTATTATGTGGAATATATTTCTTTTTGGTTGGATACAAAAATTCTTTTTTTGACTGTTTTAAGGATTTTTTCCGGGAAAGGGGTGGATGTCGTTGAGAAATTTAAAGGTGTCTGAACTGGGATTCAAACAAGATTTAAGGATTTATCAAGATAAAAAAGCTTGTTCCATCTTATTTAAATCTCGGCTCAGACAAATTATCAATCTTGTTCATCTTAATAAATCTTATTTGAATCCCAGTTCAGACAATAGAAATAACACATAGGCATTAAGGTGACATTTAAAATTAAAAAAGCCCTTAAAATTAAAAATTACCTTCTTTTTTAAAGTTTTTAAGACGATATAAACGGTACCCAAAAGCTATATCGTATTAGTTACTTTTTTAGATTTTTTATCACTTTTCGTCACTAGTTTTCTTGGTATTCCGTAGATTCCTATATCAGAAGCACAGAAAAGGCTTTCTGAAGAGAATTTCGAATAAATTAATGTTTAACCTATAAATAATAATGTTTATGAAAAAAGTAATACTTTCTTTAGTGGCGATGGCATTTAGTGGAGCTATGATGGCACAAAACGGTACACTCGCTGGCAATGTACCAACTGTAGGTAGCGATGGCTTTACCTTTGACTTCCTTATGACCGGAACAGAAAACTGTCTTGCTGGTGGTGGTGTAGCTTATGATGCTGCTACTTCTCAGGCATGGTCTATAGATGGATCTGGCCACTTGGTTGTTTCCATTCCTCATAGCAATATTTATGAATCTAATACTCAAACGTTGAAATTTTATACAGGCAACTGTATAAGTTCTACTATTGATCTTAGTACTGCTGCCGATCAGAAAATTGAAGTTAGTTTGAATGCATCTAAGGCTGGACAATTGTTAGTGGTTATGTACACTGGTGCAAATTCTAATTATAATGCTACTCCTGCTACAATGAATTTTGTTGCCGGACAACAAACCGTAAGTTCTGCTTTAAATCTAACAGGGTCAGGGATGAACTCAGCAGCACTTACTAAAATTGGACTCCTTTTCAGAGGTCCAATTGGATGGGGTGATACAACTCTTTATTCACCTGCGGCTGCTTCTATAACAGTAGACTACGTTAAAATTGGTACTGTCGCTACGCTTACAGGTACTACTGCTGCCTTAGACAATTCATTGATCTCTGTTTATCCTAACCCTGCAAAAGAGCAGATCAACATCGATCTTTCTTCTATGAACAACGCTGCTGATGCTACTGTAAAAATCATGAATTCAAACGGTATGTTAGTATACGAAGCAAACGCTTCTAACAGCAACGAAATCATCAATACTTCTTCTTTCAATAAAGGAATCTACCTTGTTCAGGTTTCTTCAGGAAACAAAGTTTCTAACAAAAAAGTAGTAATCGAGTAAGTATACAATTTGATTAAACATTAGATCCGGGGTTTGTACAACCCCGGATTTTTTATCTTCTTGCATTACACTTAAAACTAACCCTCAAATTAAGAATATGCGTTTATTAATAAAGATTACCCTATCACTCTTTTTAACAGTATTTTTTTTCGCCTGTAAAAAAGAATCCTCAGAGCAAAATACTACCAACAGCTCTTCTCCAGATAAAAAAGAATTTGCTACCCTTAATTTAATGCCAGTACCTGCAGCTCTTAAAAGGACAGAAGGGTCATACAGACTTACAAAAACATTTACATTAAACGTAAAAGACGGCGCTGAGCCTCGGCTTTACAATGCGGCCAATACTTTCCTGAGAAGATTGGACGGTCGTACAGGATTATTTTTTTTACAAGGCGTAATCTCCAAAGAAATTCCTCAAACAGTTGAGAATTCAGTATTGACTATATCTGCACGACGCACGGGTAAGATCGCTTTATACGAAGACGAGTCGTACGCACTTACTGTGACGGCAGAAAAAATAACCCTTGACGCTGTTACGGATATCGGTGCTTTAAGAGGACTTGAAACTTTATTGCAATTATTGGATTCGGATGAGAACGGTTATTATTTCCCATGCGTGGAAATAAAAGATCAGCCTCGCTTTCCTTGGAGAGGTCTTATGATCGATGCCTCCAGACATTTTATGCCCATAGATGTTCTGAAAAGAAATATTGACGCTATGGCAGCAATGAAGATGAATGTATTACACTTTCACCTTTGTGATAATCAAGGCTGGAGAATAGAAAGTAAGGTGTATCCAAAACTTACTCAACTTGCTTCTGATGGACAATACTATACTCAAATTCAAATTAAAGAAATTATTCAATATGCCGCAGACCACGGGATCCGTGTGATGCCGGAGTTTGATGTACCGGGACATGCTACCGCTTTATTAGTGGCTTATCCGGAGTTGGGAAGCGCCCCGGGACCATATGTAATGGAAAGAAACGCAGGAATTTTTGATCCTGTATTAGATCCTACCAACGAACAGACTTATGTTTTTCTGGATAAATTATTTGCTGAAATGGCCGCCCTTTTCCCTGACGAATATTTTCATATAGGAGGAGATGAAAATAATGGGGTACACTGGAAATCAAATCCAAAGATCCAGGCCTTCATGCAGAAAAATGACATGAAAACCACGATGGATTTGCAAACCTATTTTAACAACAGAATTCTTAAAACCATCAAAAAACAAAATAAAAAAATGATGGGCTGGGAAGAAATTCTTACCGAAACTATTTCTAAAGATGCTATTATTCATTCCTGGTTAGGCAAGGAGTCCTTATTCAAGGCTGCTTCTAAAGGATATCAAACATTGTTGTCGAATGGTTACTATATTGACTTGATGCTTCCTGCTTCCGAACATTACAAGGCAGATCCATTACCTCCATTTGAAGAATGGTCCGAAAAAGAAAAGAAATACAAACTTACACCAGAACAGGAAAAATTAATTCTTGGGGGAGAGGCTACCATGTGGGCAGAGATCGTTACCCCTATGACAGTGGATTCTAGGATTTGGCCGCGCACGGCAGCTATAGCGGAAAGACTGTGGTCTCCTGGAGCAGTTAAGGACGAAGACGATATGTACAGAAGACTTGAGGTAGTAAGCTTTCGTTTGGACGAACTTGGACTAACCCATATCAAAAACAAAGATGTAATCCTGAGAAATCTGGCCAACGGCGGTAATATTCATGCGCTTAGAATATTGGCAGATGTGATAGAACCTTATAAAGTTTATACAAGAAATAACGGAGGATTGATGTATAAATCTTATTCTCCATTTACATTAATGGCAGACGCTACTTCTTCGGATGCAAAGGGTGCAAGAGTATTCAGAAAACAAGTAGAGCGCTATGTCGCCAGCCCTACTGCGGAGGATAAAGAAGAAATGAAGAAATCACTTGCACAATGGAAGGATAATCATACTGCCTTTTTAAAATTAATGAAAGGTTCACCCGTGTTAAAACAACTGGAAAAACTTTCTTCCAATGTATCCGATGTTTCGTCTATAGGTCTAGAAGCAATAGAAAAATCTTCTTCCGACGAAAGCTGGTACAATGAGAAAACAGCATTCATAAAAGCAGTAAAAGACAGTTCGGTAGCCAAACAACACAGTGATAAAACGTTTGAGGACGGACGGTGTGAAATCAAGATTTTAGATGCCATTCAAACGTTAGTAGACAATACCAACAAGGATTTGTCCAATAAAAGAATCACCACAGAGAAAGAAGCAGAAGAAAAGAAACGAAAAGAGAAAGAATCAGCAGGAGAGCATTAACAGAAATAGAAAAAATAGTTATCTTTATCTTACTAAAGTACAAAAAAATTAACTTATGGCAACAATTGGAGGAGGAGCAACAAAACTAAGTGGAAGTGATTACAATTCTAAAACAAATTATACAGCACCATTAACGCTGATGATTTCGCTCTATTTTATGATAGGGTTTATCACCGTAATGAATGATGTATTGATTCCAAGTTTGAAAGGGCTCTTTCAGTTCGGTGCCAATGAAACCTGGAAGGTAATGTTAATCAGTTTTGCTTCTTCATCGCTTATGGTGTTATGTCAATTCCTGCAGGAATTATTATAAA
>JANYCO010000683.1 GCA_025360235.1 Cytophagales bacterium | reverse complement strand
ATTATAATAGAGGAAATGTAAAACAAAACCTAAATGATTGTAAAGGTGCTATCGCAGATTACAATATTGTTATTGAAGACTTGAAGTATTATAATTCAAAAGCTTATTGTAGTAGAGGAGAAGCGAAACAACAACGAGGCGATTATAAAGGAGCAATAGAGGATTACACAAATTCTATTGAAAGAGATAACCAATATGCGGCTGCTTATTTTAACAGAGGTAAAGCAAAAATTGCTATAAAACAAAAGGATGAAGGGTGTGTCGATTTATATAAAGCGAACGAACTAGGATTTGTTCCAGCTTATGATAGTATTCAAAAACTTTGTCCCAAATAAATAATTGAAAATGGAAAATACATTATACGATAGATTAGGAGAGGATAATTTAAAACTACTTATAGATTATTTTTATAATTTAATTTTTGAAGACGAACAAATTAAACATTTGTTTAAGAACGATAAAGAGGAAATTAAACAAAAGCAATTTATGTTTCTCTCACAATTTTTAGGGGGACCTAATTTGTATACTGAAAAATTTGGCCACCCGCGTTTACGCGCAAGACATATTCCTCATCGGATCACTCAAACGGATGCTGTAGCCTGGCTTAAATGTATGTCGGCAGCAGTTGATAAATTGCCCATAGATGAAAAATTGAAAGACGAATTGTTTGAACGCTTTCCTCAGACGGCAATGTTTATGGTCAATACGGAAGAGTCGAATAATTAATAATTATTAATTAACTCAGTTGCTATACTTATTCAATTCCTCCTCTACCTTATCCTTTGGAGCTATTTTCGTAGGGGTGGTTTTTTTAATCTCTTTGTTATTATTTGTCTTAGTTTTATCAACTTCGGCTCCCTCGAATTGCATGTGGTATGAAATGTAAATAATGGTTAAAATTGGTTTTGGAAAGGCATAAAGAAATTTACTGCCTTTTGAATCATTGCAATTAGCTTGTTTAATATCTATCTCAAGTTTGTCGTCAGGGCTGATGCCTTTGAATGTACGCCAGTTTATGTAGTTCCCATTTTGTGTTCTTTGTTCAATCACCTTTCCTTCTCTTGTCAAACTTATATTGGCATCTTTTAACAAACAGCCACAATCATTTTTAAATTGGATCATTTTATTTGGGTCGTAAATACTTATGCCCAGTTGGCGGTTTAAGGGTTTAGAACCTTGCATTACCTGGAAACTATTGCAGGCATCTCTTAATTCTTCAGTCGTTGTTTTATTGGGAATAATAGAGGCGTTGTTTTTGGAAATCTCCTTTTGATTGGGAAGGTTGGTCGTTTTGGCAGGTGTATTTTTTTTCGATGATAAAGCTGAAGTTATTGTATCTTCAGGAGAAGTAACTACGAAGGAAGACGAACTGTCTGTAGAGGTAGCTGCTGTATCCACTATTTCAGTTTTAAGATTGTTTGTAGCAATTAAGGATGAGTCGTTAGAAGTTGTCGTAATTAGAACGGAAGAATTTGGGTAAGTATTTTGAATTATATTATAAGTCAATCCTCCGCCAATTATAACGGCAGAACTAATTGCGGCAACTTTTACTGTAAGAGCAGAACTTCCAGCCTTTGTTATTGCTCCTGAAGCTATAGAACCAGCTATTATGGCTGATCCAAAGGCAAGGATATGAAGCCCAAATCTTCCAATATGAGTTAAGATTGTACTTGATCCTCCTATGTCAAATAGGAAAAAAGGAATCATTATCAATAGAAGTCCTACAACGACAAGTATTGTGTAAAGCAGATTATTATTTTTCTCTTTTTCAGCCATTGATGCCTAAGGTGTAGGTGAGTACTAAATATAAAGAAGCAAAACCAAGAAATAAGGGTATGATCATTCCTTTTAATAAATCTGTTTTGCCATCGTTGCGGTAAGAAATTCTTCTTAGAAATACGATAAGGAAAACTAAAATGAATAAATGTAGGATGATTGTTTTTAAGATAGGAATATAAGGAGATAAGACGCCACCTGAGGATTCTCCGTATAACTGACCAAGCTTGCTAACCGCAAAAGAGATAGAAATAAAGACCAACTCCGGTCCAAAATCATATGTTTCGCTTTTGAGAATCCCGCCAAAACCTTCATTCTTATTAGCAATACCTTTTATGGATACACTTAAAAAAGTGATCAGAAAGGTGAAGGCGTATTCGTTGGTAAGTAGAAAATCCATTTTTAATTATTAATGGTTAATGATTTTAATACTATAATTTACAAGTAATTATTGAAAATGGAAACAGCTTTTTAAAAATATTTTCTTAATTCATCAGAATTAAATTAACCATTAACCATTAAC
>JANYCO010000657.1 GCA_025360235.1 Cytophagales bacterium | reverse complement strand
AAACAAGAATGCCATCATTGCAGGTGCTACGTACGACCAACTTAATTTTAGTTTTACTGATACCTCTGAGAAAAAATCACTTTATGGATTGACCTTACAAATAGGATACTTACACTATTTGAAACAAGATAAGTGGAAAGTATTGATTGTCGCATTGCCAAAATTAAGCAGTGATAATTTTATGCGTTCAAAAAATGAATTTCAACAGGGAGGTGTTATTCTTTTTACTCATAAGAGAAGAGAAAATCTTGCGTATAAATTTGGATTATACTATAATTCAGAATTTTTCGGAAACTACTACGTTCCCCTGATTGGTATTGAATGGAAACCCAGACCCCAAATTTATTTATACGGAGTTGTTCCTAATAATCTGAATTTGGAGTATAAAGTAAACTCTAAACTGTATTTCGGATTATCCTATATTAACCTTACTCAAAGTTACCGAATGTCTGGTAATACATTTTTTGTCAGGAATGGCGATAGATTTTGGGGGAATATCCAGACGAAATTCTTCCTGAATTATTATATAAAAAAACGGATTATGGTTTATGCCGAAACAGGATATACATTTTTCAGGAGATACGAAGTATACAAAAGCCATAACGAGCTTAGCAATCATTATTTTTTCAGCCATACCAGTAACGGTGCTCTAATTAATGTCGGAATTGCTTTAAGGATTAGATTGGATAATAAAAGCGATTCTCAGGCAAAGATTATTTTTTAAAAGTACATGTTACTGCCTTCTTATAATTTTGTGAAACAGCGTTTTTCTCTCATTTTCGACAAAAATACTTAATTATTAGTATGTAAATGCTTACTTATGAGTATTGACTCAACGCTTTTGAATAGTCACATTTGAGGATTATTAAGCAAACTATTGTCCTTTCTTATTGGCTGTGTGTTGGCAGGATATGTTTCATTATTTTTTAATATTAAATGGCAAAAGATAAAGGGATTGAAAAAATACAGGAGGAGTATTTTGAATTTTGTCTAGGACTATTACAAATAGTACCAAACGAGTTAGTTAATACGGGGGAATTGGCAGTAAAGGCATATTGGTACAGAGACGAACTAAAGAAGGAAATAGTGAAGCATTTTGAAAATTGCAATGGAGAAGCCATTAGGGTCATAGAAGAGGAGATCGAAAAGTTAAGAGCAATCATTCAAAGCAAAAAATGTAATACATGATTATTCATTGATTAATTTATCTTTTTAAATGTATAAAATTAGAAAATAGGTAAAAAATGACACGAAAGTGTCATTGACTGAAGAATATTTTATACAGAAATTTGCCTATTGTGGATACGTGTGTGAACTCGAAATATTATAACTAATAAATATACCTTTACAAGTTATCGTGAAATGAAAAAACTAATACTTACTTTTTTACTATTTATTATTTTATGGGAAATAAGCAAAGCTCAGGTAGTGATAACCAAAGGAACGTTTCCTGCATTGTGTGATGGTGCTGCCGGTTATTCAAATCAGCTAACAGACATTATCATTGCTGAAACAAATCCAACAGATTTCGGAATTGGTTCAAAATCTTTTACTGTTGTTGGTGTTCCCTATACTGTACTTAATACTGGAGTAGGTCTAGTGCAGTTTGCTGTAGGCGGAGATATAACTACAGGAAGTATAAGTGTATGTTGTAATCAAATCATTACAATTAATTATACTAGTCCTACAAATACGAAGATTGATACGATAATTATTAAGGGTCTTCAAATTAACGCTATCAATAACGCCCCGACTTCCTTTGACATTAAAAGGCAGGCGGGAGGGTCTGTTATTAATGGTTTTACAACAGGACAAAGTGTTGCAACTATTCAAGCAGATCAGAACTATGCGTATTTTACATTGCCGATAAGCTTTTGCCCAAATTCGGCTCCATACCTTTTAACTACAATAGCTCCGACACTCACAACTGGAGTATTTAGTGGTGCAGGTGTTATAGGAAATTATTTTTACCCTACTTTGGTTTCTGCGGGAAGCCATCCTATAACCTATACAGTTGGCAATGCTTGCAATACAACCGCTACTGTTAGTGCAAATATTATCCCTCAAAAACCTTTAATTGTATCAAATAAGACATCTATTTGCGAAGGAGATGTCGTTACTTTCACAGCTTCAAGCACAGGGATTTCATACACCTTTTATAAAAATAATATTTTAGTTCAAGGTCCATCAACAAATAATAAATATACCACTAATCAATTTATTAATTCTGACTCTATTTTTGTTGCATGCACCTATAGTGGTTGTACAAATTATTCTGATACTATTAGTATTCCTGTAAATGCAAACCCATTAGTTGATTTTACAATATCGGATTATTGTGCTGGTAAATTACCG